>CAUYZA010000001.1:0-39918 GCA_963577225.1 Dehalococcoidia bacterium
CGCCCAGGGAGTAGGCAACGCCTCGACTCCCCCCGAGGATTGCCCAAATGCCCCAGGCGATCGCCACGACGGCCACGACTACCAAGGAGACGAAGGGGCGGTACTGGTAGGCGAGGAGGACAGCAAGCGCGATCCCACTGAGCATGATCGAGCCGCTGTAGCGGCTATTGCCGACCGCCGCTCGGGCCGCTTGCCAGCGGGACGGTGGCCCCGGCGGGACCTTGAGGGACTCTGAAGTCGGTTCGGCGGCGGGCGGCTCGGGTCTGGCGAGCCACTCCGGATCGTCACGGAGGGCCGTCTCTTCGCGGCGGAGGCGGAGCGTCACGCCCTCGTCCCCAGTTTCCGCCTGGTAGTCGGCGGCCGACAGCTTCGCTTCGCACTGCTCGCAGGTGCTCGCGCCGTCGGGATCTGCTGTGCTGCACTGGGAACACCGAAGTATCGAGCACCCCCAACCGACGGGGGCACGGTAGCTCAGGGCGACAAACAAGTTCTCTTATTGATCATTGCCGAAGCTTGTATGCATGCGGAAACGCTACGGCCCATAGATCTTCGCGAGAAGATCGGCCTGTGGCACCGGTTCAGTCGAAGGCCCCCTCGACCAAGAGCTCGGTGAACTCCTCGTCCGACAGACCGACGATGGTCTTCCAGACGTGGTCGTTGTCGGCGCCGAGGGTGGGGGCCGCCTTGGTCAGTTCGCCGGGGGTGTGAGTGAGGCGGAAGCTGGGGCCATCGTAGCAGCACGGCCCCATCGTGGGGTGGTCCAGGGTCCAGTAGTGCTTGCGGTGCGCGAGCTGTGGGTCGTTGCGCAAGTCCTCGCTGCTTTGCACGACGCCGGCCGCGACGCCCGACTCCTGCAGCGCCTGCATCAGATCCTCGGCCTGCCAGCGTTGTGTGTGCTGCGCCAGCGCGGCCTCCAGGTCGTCCTGATTGATTAGGCGACCGTCCTGATTGTTGAAGCGGTCGTCCCAACGCAATGAGTCGTCGCCCAGCACGGTGCAGAGCGCGTCCCAGTCGTCATCGTCGAAGCAGGCGATAGCGATCCAACGTTCGTTGTCGCTATCACCATCGTCGCTATTGGCGCTATCGCTGTTGGCTCCGGGGTCACGCGGAAGGCACGGAAAAGCGCCGTGGGGAGCGGCCATGGGGTGGCGGTTGCCCTGTCGATGCTGCTCACGGGCGTTGACCGTGTAGTCAAGCACCAGCGTCTCGGTCGCGTAGATGGCAGCCTCGAGCTGACCGAAGTCGATGAACTGACCCTCGCCGGTGCGCTCGCGATGGTCGAGCGCGGCGATCAGCGCGATGGCGGCCAGGTGGGGCACAAAAAAGTCGGTGTAGGCCAGGCCGGTGCCGATCGGTTCGCCGTCGCGGTAGCCGGTCATGTGGTTGATTCCGGCCGCCGCCTGCAAGACGTGGCCGAAGCCCTGGTACATCGACCAGGGGCCGGTCTGCCCGTAGAGCGGCATCGAGATCATGATGATGTCGGGCTTGATCTCGCGTAGGTTGTCGTAGGTCAGGCCCCAGGCGCGCATCGCCTTGGGCGTGAACGACTCCGTCACGATGTCGGACTGGGCAATGATCCGCTTGGCCAGGTCTACCGCGCGCGGATGGCTCATGTTGAGTCCCGCGCAGAGCTTGGAACTGTTGAAGTTTGCGTAGTAGCCGCTGTTGTCGAGACCGGGTTCGTCGTTGACGAACGGCGGCGCGCGACGCAACGCCTCGGGCCGCGTGCCCGACTCCAGGCGGATCGTCTCGGCACCGTGGTCGGCCAGGTACTTGGCCACGAGCGGTCCCACGCCGACCCAGGAGAAGTCGGCGATGCGGATGCCGTCGAACGCGCGCTCGCTCATATCGCTAAATCACTCCGCTGCCGCTGTGCGCGGCGAACTGCTCAGCGCTGAGATTAAGCAAACCAAGAAAAACCTCGTCGTTGTGCTCACCGATGCGGGGGGCGCGACGCCGGATCGTGATCGGCGTCTCGCTCAGCTTGGCCCAGGGGCCGGGGTAGGTGAAAGTGCGGTCGAGTTCCTCGTGCCGCACGTCGGTCCAGTACTCGCGCGCGATGAGCTGTTCGTTTTCGAGCAGGTCCTTGGGCGTATTAACCGGAGCCCAGCCGTTGCGGATCGCCTGGGCCTCGCGCATCAGCAAGTCGCGCGGGTGCTGCGCGATGAAGGCAGCCAGCACATCGGCGAGGTGCTGCCCGTCCTCCGGGCTGAGCGGAGGGATGACGCCCTGCGACGCATCCAGCTTGGCCACCCAGCCCGGCTCGACCAGGTCTTGGGCGGCGTCATGGGAGGCCAGCCAGTCGATCGTCTGCCTGGCCGTGAGGCCGAAGAGGCCGCCGTAGCTCATCGCCGACATGTGTCCGTCGGCGGCGGGGTAGATGTAGCGGCCGAACTTGTAACCGCCGATGTTCCTGCCATTGCCGGGGCGGGGGATGTTGACCTCGCGCAGATCCCACGTCGCCATGGCATTGTCGAGCGCGTAGGTCGCGGCCTCCTGCAACGACTGATCGACGTGCTGGCCCTGGCCGGTCCGGGTGCGATGGAAGTGCGCGATCATCGTGCCGACGGTGGCCTGCAATGACGCCTGTGCGTAGGCCTGCGAAACGGTGGGCCGCAGCGGCTCGCGCTCGGGGTCGCCGTTGAGGTACATCTGGCCACCCATGGCTGCGCCGATCAGGTCGGAGCCGCGCCAGTTAGCGTAAGGCCCGCTCTGCCCGAAGGGCGTAATCGACGTGTGGACGATGGCGGGGTTGACGGCGCTAAGGTCGTCGTAGCCGAGCCCGAGCTGGTCGAGCATGCCGGGCGGCGCCGTGTCGACGACGAAGTCGGCCAACTCGACGAGCCGCAGGAAGAGCGCGCGGCCCTCCTCGTCGGCGATGTTGCAGGTGATGCCACGCTTATTGGCGTTGAACATCCACCAGTGCAGCGAGCGTTCGGGGTCGGACTCATCGTTGTAGAAAGGCGTGATCCAGCGCGAGGGGTCGCCGCCGGGCGGCTCGACCTTGATCACGTCGGCGCCGAGGTCGCCTAGCAGGCGACCGCTGAGCTGGCCCAGCTCATTGGTCAGGTCGAGCACGCGGAAGGGCGCGAGCGGACCTGGTGCGTCGATGCGGGTGAAGCTGTCGGCGGAGACCATGCGGGGGAGTCTAGAGGCACTCGGGCGTTCAAGGCAGGCCAGCAGACTCGAGCTGGGCTAGGGTCCGAAGCATGCAACGAGTGCTGGCCCAAGCGATCGACGCGGGCGTGCTGCGCTGGACCGTGCGACGCGCCCAACTGCGTCGACGGACGCTTTGGCCCGACCCTGCCTCCCTCAACGCCTTGCGCGCGGGTGCCTGGGGCCCGCTCAACTTCGACGATCCGGGCCAGCCGGTCGAAGTCGAGCTTGAGCCCGCCGCAGTTCGAGGCAGGCCCTGGCTGCAGTCTCTGCAGGGGCGCTCGCTGCGCGGCGCGCCGGCCGATTACACGTTCCGCTTCGCGTCGTCGGAGCCGTTCGCACGGGCGCATGACCAGTTCGTGCACGGCGACCTCTTCCTGCCAGAACGGGACGTGCGTGGGGCGGTGGTGATGGTGCCAGGCGCGTTCACGGGGGCGCACTACGGCACCGAGCGAGGCTTCTATGCGCGGCTAGCGCAGGGCTTCAACAGTGCCGGCATCGCTGCGGCACTGCTGGATTCGCCGCTGCACGGTCGACGTGTGGCGTCGGGCGAGATCAGCGGCCACGACCTGTTGCACGGCGATCTCTTTACGTATGCACTCGGCATCGCGCAGGCCGTACGCGACGTCCGCTCGACACTGGGCTGGCTCTCAGCCAACTATGGGCCAACGGGCTACTGGGGCATCAGCCTGGGCGGCCTGGTGGGGTCGCTGCTGGCCTCCCACGACGCACGACCGGCGTTCGCAGTTCTGCTGCAGCCGCCGCTGCGACGGAAACGTGGAATGGGGTCGGCCTTGACGCGGGTCTGGCGCGAGCAGTTGGTCGAAAGCGGTGTGACGGACGACGACATCAACTCCGTCTTCGGGATGCTGCGGCCCGGGCCTGCGCCGGTCTGCGGGGCGGAGCGGGTGCTGATCCAGGCATCGCGCTGGGACACCGTGTCGGCGGCGGCGGAGATCGAGCGGGTCTGGGAGGAGTGGGGCCGGCCCGCCATCTCCTGGTGGGACCACGGCCACGTCTCCATGTTCCTCTCCGCCGAGGCCCTGATCTTCGAGGCGGTAGGCTTCGGCGACTCGCAGATCGTACGGCAGGCGCAAGCCGCCGCGCGCTAGGAACAGGCTCCCTCGTGGCTGCCGACGCCCTCAGCTTCCGTGTCATGACCGCTGCCGATGTCGAATCGATGCCGCTTGATCACCAGGGCACGGCCGACGAAGTCTTGGCCCGGATTGACGACCTGGGCTCGGCAGCCGCACTGGTCTTCGATGGCTCCCAGCACGTGGGGCAGTTGCAGTTCCGTCGCTACGAGCCCGGGCTGCGCTCTCCAAACGGACTGCACGACCCGCTTTACTGGGGCGACTTTCATGCAATCGCCGCACCCGCCCTAGCGGATCGCACGCTCAATCTCTTCTGCTACCACGTGGGGCAACTTGCGACAGGCGACGAGCGCGACACGCGCTATCAGGGACGCGGGATCGGCGCGGGCCTGCTCGACGCAGTGATCGACTGGGCGGACGCACGGCGGATCGAGGCGATCGTGGCCAAGGCCGTCCCCGCCGTGCGGGCAGTCGCCGTCTTCATGGGCGGACAGCCAGCCGCCGTCTACGCGGAGCGCGGCTTCGAGATCGTGGCGCGCTGGCAGGACGTAGATCTGTTCGCGCACCTCGAGCAGACGATGAACGACGACTCGCCGCTCGGCGTCGAGCTGCAGCGGCTCGTCGAATCCGGCGAAGGCCTTGCTGCGGCGAGCGAAGTCGCGATCTGCGTGCGTCGCCGCCCGAGCGGGAGTTAGGATCCCAGCAGCTCTTCGATTTGGTGCTGGTGTTCGCGGTCGTGGTCGGCGGTGCCCTCAAGGAAGCTCATGACGCTCCACTCTTGGCCGCCGGCAGGGTTGGGAACAGCGAGACGGTAGAACGAATCTTCCTCGATGCCATCGACGCTGGCCATGTGCGCAGCGCGCGACTCAGAGAGGGCGTCGATTACCGCAGCGGCCGTCTCCAAGGCGGGCGACTCGGGGATCTCAGGGTCATCCTCGCCCAGCAGCCGCTTAATCCCGCGCGTATGGCCCCACTCAGCCTGAACGATGTGCTGCAAGACGCCACGGACCGACCAGGCCCCGCGCCGTCCGACGTCGAGATCGGCGTCGCTCAGGCTACCGACCATGAGCAGAAGCTCGTTGCGAGCAGCGTCGACATCGACAAGGACGCGTTGGCAGTCTTGTTCGAATTCGGATGGCATGGGACCTCTTTCCTGGCTTCGCCTGACCCCGCCAGGCGGGGAGGTCGAAGTCTAGTGGTCGCGGGCGTCGAGTGTTGTCGGGCGAAGGATGTCGATGCAGCCGCTAGGGAGCGAAGTCGTGGCTGGTCAGCCCGCCGACGGCGGGTGGCACGCTCTTTCAAAAGGGCATCTCGCCGGCAAACAGCGGGAAATCGACGTGATGGTCGTTCACGATCCGCATGCTGCGGCCAGCCGCCACAACGCTGGGTGCGCCGCGCTGCCTCGATCGCGTCGCGACCAGTGCCGTCTGGACGCCAGACAGGGAGAGGGTTCAGCACGCGCAGCGGGCTACGGCTGAGATGGGGCCGAGAAACGGGAACAGGGGTTAGGGTGTCCTCAGCTATGCCGACTCACGGTTGACCCTATCAGCAGCCTCGTTCGGATCAGCCGCGCGTGGGCGGGCGGAGTGGGCGACAGGGTGGTCGAAGGTCTGCGGTTCGGCCTCGACGACAGGATCTGGGCCAACCTCTTCGCGGGGTTGGGCCAATTCGTCGGCAATCCGGGCGCGCAGCTCGTCGATGCCCCATTTGGAGGCGGCGCTGGCGAGCACCGCGTCGGGCCGGGTGGCGGCGAGTTGGTGACGCGCCTCCGCGAGATCGTCTAACGACCGGGGGTGCCCCGAGCCCTCGATCTCGATCTGGTCGGCCTTGTTGAGCACGGCCAGCACGGGGCGGTCGGCGATCCCCAGCGCGTCGAGCGTGTCCTCCACTGTTTGGGCCTGCTCGGCGGCGTCGGGGTGCGTGATGTCGACGACGTGGAGCAGCAAGTCGGCGTCGCCGATCTCCTCCAGCGTGGCGCGGAAGGCCATGATCAGGTGCGTGGGCAGCTTCTGGATGAAGCCAACGGTGTCGGTCAGCAGGATCGTCAGATCGTCGTCGATCTGGCAGCGCCGGGTGACCGGGTCGAGCGTCTCGAAGAGGCGGTCGCGGGCGCCGACGTCGGCGTGGGTGAGCGTGTTCATCAGCGTGCTCTTCCCGGCGTTGGTGTAGCCAACAAGCGCGACGACGGGCAGGCCAGCCTTCTGTCGCCGGTCGCGGTAGCCGCGTCGATGATCGCGTACTTCCTGGATCTGCTGCTTGAGCCGCTTGATCTGGACGCGGATCAGCCGGCGGTCGGTTTCGAGTTGCGTCTCACCGGGCCCACGCAGGCCGATCGCGCCTTCCATGCGCTCCAGGTGGGACCACTGGCCACGCAGGCGTGGCAGCAGATACTCGTGCTGGGCCAGCGCGACCTGCAGCTTGCCCTCACGGGTGCGAGCGCGCTGGGCGAAGATGTCGAGAATCAACGCCGTGCGGTCGATCACCTTGACGCCGAGTCGGCCTTCCAGGCGCCGCTGCTGAGCGGGGCTGAGTTCATCGTCGAAGATGGCGACGTTGTAGGGCTGCTCGACTTGGGAGTCGATGACTTCCTGGAGCTTGCCCTTACCGATGTAGGACCCAGGGTCGGGGTGCCGGAGTCGCTGCTTGAAGCGCGCGACGGGCCGAGCACCGGCCGTGCGGGCAAGCATGGCCAGCTCGTCGAGCGAGGCATCGGCGCTCCAATGCTGAGCGCGTGCCGAATCAACGGCGATGAGAACGGCCCGCTCCTGAAGCGGATCGGTGCTGTAGGTACGGTGCCGCTTCTTCGCGATGACGGAAGTCCGTTCCACTGGCTCTGGTGCCGTTCTCCGAAGGATACGGTGTGGACGAACCGGTGGTGGTCCGTGACTGTTGTGCCGGGCGCTACGCCGAGTGATCGATCGGTCGGCAAACGGCCAGCGCAAAAGGGAAGGTTCGGCGATGGCGAGCCTCAACGAAACAGCCTGTGTGTTCTGCCAGGTGGTCGCTGGAGATGACGCGGCCAGCGTCGTTCTAGACGAAGAGCGAGTCATGGCGTTCCTCGATCTGCGGCAGTCGAGCGAGGCCCACGTACTCGTGATCCCGAAGCCGCATCGGCGCGACCTACGCGAGATGGAGAGCAATTTAGCGGCGGAGATGATGGATGGCCATCGGCCGCATCGCACGCGCCGTGGACGAAGCGTTCAAGCCCGACGGGATGAATGTCTGGCACTCGATCGAAGAAGCCGCTGGCCAAGAAGTCTTCCACGCGCATTTCCACCTCCGGCCGCGCTGGCTGGGCGACGGCTTACTCGGGATCTACCCCGAGCCGCCCGCCTCCCCCAGCCGTGCAGAGTTGGACCGGCAGGCCCGCCGGATTCGAGACGCCCTTGGGTCCGTCCCGGGGTGAGCGCTCAAGCGTTGGTGAATTCGCCAATGCGCCGCACGCCCTCTTCGAGGTCGGCGTCGGGCACGGTCAGCGAGAGTCGGACGTAGCCCTCGCCGCTCGCCCCGAAGGCGGGTCCCGGCGTGACGACGACGTCCTTCTCTTCCAGCAGTCGGCTGGCGAACTCGGTACTGGTCTGCCCCTCAGGGACGCGGGCCCAGACGTAGAGGCTGGCCTTCGGCGAGGTCACCGTCAGACCGATCTTCTGGCAGGCGCCAACGACCCGGTCGCGGCGGTCCTGCAGCCGCGCGTTGTTGCGCACGATCAGGTCCTGATCAGCTTGCAGCGCGGCGATCGCCATTCGCTGGATCGCCTGCGGGATCCCGCTGTCGATATTGGACTTGACCCGCATGAAGGCGTTGATCAACTCGGGGTTGCCAGCCGCCCAGGCGATCCGCCAGCCGGTCATGTTCCAGGTCTTGGAGAAGCTGTAGAACTCAATCCCCACGTCGCGGGCGCCGTCCGTCTGCATAAAAGCCGGAGGCACATAGCCGTCGTAGGCGACGTCGGAGTATGCGTTGTCGTGGCAAACGACGATCTCGTGTTGCTGGGCGAAGGCGACGACGCGCTCGAAGAACTCCGGTGTGGCCGTCGCGCCGGTGGGGTTGTTGGGGTAGTTGAGCCATATCATTTTGGCGGCGTCGGCGACGTCGGCCGGGATGGCGTCGAGGTCGGGCAGGTACGCGTTCTGCTCGAGCAGCGGCATGAGGTGCGACGTGCCACCGGCGAACATCGTTCCGGTCTTGTAGACGGGGTAGCCGGGGTCGGGCACCAGAGCGATGTCGCCCGGGTCGATGAAGCAGAGCGGCAGGTGCGCGATGCCCTCCTTGGCACCGATCAGCGGCAGGATCTCGGTTTCCGGGCTAAAGGTCACACCGAAGCGATCCTGCATCCACTCGCTGATCGCCTGGCGCAACTCCGGCAACCCCTCGGACTCCGGGTAGCGATGGTTGGCCGGGTCATCGGCGGCGGTGTGGAGCGCTTGCAGGATGGGCCCGGGCGTGGGCAAGTCGGGGTCGCCGATGCCAAAGGTGATCACCTCGATCCCCTGGGCCCGCTTTTCGGCGATCTTGCGCGAGATCTCGACGAAGGGGTACGGCTCGAGCGACTCGACGCGATTGGCGACCTGCATGGTGACTCTCTCCACGACACACGCCCGCAGCCTCTGCGGGCGTGGAGGCAATCTACGTGACGGTGTGGGCGCTTAGAAGCGGCCCCAGATCTTGCCCACCTTGACGCGGGTGACCACTTGCTCTTGGAGTGCCGCTGTAATCACGTCGGGATCGGCGGGGCGGTCGTAACGCAGGCTGTCGCCAGCGTGCGTGAGGCCATATTGCTGCAAGATTGGGTTACCGGTCGCGTCCTGCTCCACTTGCAGTGTGAAAGCGCGACGGTTGTCCTCGCGGCCATGCTCGAAGGCAGCGTGGAGCAGGGCCCGGCTTACCGTCGCGGCGTCGAACTCCGGGTCGATGACGAACTGGTCGGCCAGAACACTCCGCTTTTCGGCATCGACGAGGCGGATGTAGCCAGCCATCTTGCCATCGATTTCGGCCAGACCGACGAAGCGCGCCTCGGTGAAGAACTGCTTGGGCAGCGGCGGCGCCAGTGCATCATCGCCGAGGCGTTCTTCCAGGCCGGCGATGGCGTCGGCGTCGGCGCTGCTCGCCGCCCGCACGCTGACGCCGTCCGGCGCATCCGGGATCTCTTGCTCGCGCACGTCGCGGCAGCGCATCAGCGAAATGTTGAGCGGATCTTCAAAGCTGGCACCCACGAAAATGCTGTCCTGGTGGTGCCGGCGCGGAAAGTCGTTGAAGTCGAGCACGACGCGGGTGACGTCGGAATTCGCCATCGCCAGCCGGCTCAACTCGTCAAGCAGCTCAACGAAGTCCTGACGCATCGCGTTGATGCTGTCGAACTCGTAGTAGAGCCGCAGGTGGCGGCCGAAGGGGACGCCGAGCAGGTAGCCGTCGTCGGACTGAGCGGAGACCAAGTTGGTCTCCTTGACGACCTCGTTGTAGTCCACATCGGTGCGATTGCGATACGCAAGCGGATTGGTCGCCAGCGTCTCGTGCAGCTGGCGCACAAGCCCCGGCGTGACGTCCTGGAGGTAGCGGCTGTTGTCAGGCGTGACCATTGAGATTCCATTCTCCATCAAAGACGTAGGCGGCGGGCCCCTCAAGGTAGACGGGCGGAGTGGGTTCGGGCCTGCTTGCGCGGCCGTGCCCAGAAGAAGTCACGGGACCATCCCATTCGAGTTGTAGGTCGCCGCCGGGCAGGCTGATCGTGGCGCGCGGCCCCACGTCCCCGTGGAGTCGGGCCGCGACCATTGCCGCGGCAGCGCCGGTGCCGCAGGCGAGCGTCAGGCCGGCGCCGCGCTCCCAGACCCGCATGCGCAGATGATCCGGCGCAAGCACGTTGACAACCTCAAAGTTGGTGCGCTGGGGGAACGCTTCGTGATGCTCCATAGCGGGGCCGAGCGTATGGAAGTCGATCTCGTCGACGGGGATGTCCGTGAAGTGGACAGCGTGCGGATTGCCCATCGAGAGCGGCGTGATGGAGTAATACTTGCCCTCGACGTGGATCGGGATCCCAAGCAGCGGTCCGCTGGCATCCACAGGGCCATCGGTCGCGATCGGTATCTCAGCGGGATCGAAGCGCGGCGCTCCCATGGAGAGGCGAACCCGTTCGATCACGCCGTTGGGCTGGTCGAATGTCGCGCTCAGGACGCCAGCGCCGGTGTCGACATCGATCGCGCCGTCAGTTGCGCTGAGGCCGCCACGCTCGACCGCGTACTTGACGAAGCAGCGCAGACCATTGCCGCACATCTCGGCCAGCGACCCGTCTGGGTTGTACATCACCATGCGCACGGGGGCGGCGGCGGAGTCGCGCGCGACCAGCAGCCCGTCCGCGCCGACGCCGAAGTGGCGGTCGCAGACCTCCCGCGCCAGCGCGGGCCAGTCCAGCTCGCAGCGCCGGCCATCGATCAGCACGAAATCATTGCCCGTGCCCTGAACCTTCGTGAATGGGATAGTGGCCATAACGCAACGATTGTAGAGGGCGCGCGGCCTAGCCGGGGGGTGGTCTTGCGGCTGTGAGGCGCGCTAGACGCCCGCCGTCACCTCTTTGACGCTCTCTTCGACGACGTTGAGCAACTCGTCGACCTGTTCCTTGGTGCTGATCAGCGGCGGCGCGAGGACGAAGGCGTCGTTGCGCACTCGCGTGATCAGGCCACGCTTCTTGACGGCCCCGAGCAGCTTGGCGCCCATCTTGGCATCCGCCGGGAAGGCCTTGTCGGTCTCCGGGTCTTCCAAGAGGTCGAAGCCGCACATGAAGCCAAGCCCGCGCACATTGCCGACGTGGGGTAGCTCATCGAGTCGTTGGAGCCCCTGCAGGAGTTGGTCGCCGCGCTCGGCGGCGTTTTGAACCAGGTTCTCGTCTTCGAAGATCTGCAGGTTGCGCAGCGCGATGGCCGCCGCGACGGGGTGTCCCGAATTGGTGTAGGCGTGCATGAATTTCACGCTGGGGTCGGTGTCGGTGATCGTCTCATGAACATCCTTGGACCAGATCGCCGCCCCCATCGGGATGTAGGCGCTGGTGATCGCCTTGGCGACCGAGACCATGTCCGGCTGCACGTCGAAGTGCTCCAGCGCGAACCACTTGCCGGTGCGGCCGAAGCCGGTGATTACCTCATCGGCGATCAGCAGCACCTCGTAGCGATCGCAGACGTCGCGCAACTGGCGGAAGTAGTCGGGTGGGGGCGGGTAGACGCCGCCCGCACCTTGAACGGGCTCGGCGATCACGGCCGCGACGGTGTCGGCACCCTCGCGCTCGATGGCGGCGACGATGTTGTCGATGTTGACGTTGCCGGGGTCGATGCGGCCGCCGCCCGTCACTTCCACCTCCGGCGTAACGGCGGGGATGACCTCCGCCACGGTGGGCAGGAAGTTGGGGTAGAAGACCGACATGCCGGTGGCGCTCATCGTGGCCAGCGTGTTGCCGTGGTAGGCCTCTACGCGGCTGATGATCTTGTTCTTCTCGGGCTTGTCTTTGACCGACCAGTAGAAGCGGGCGGCCTTGAAGTTGGTCTCGTTCGATTCAGAGCCGGAGTTGGTGTAGTAGACGCCCTGCATGTTGTCGTAGCTGAGGTCGACGACCTTGTCGGCGAGTTCGATGGCGGCTTCGTTCGTGAAGCCGACGTAGTTGTTGGTCCAGGTGCTGCGGGTGATCGCTTCGGCGGCGGCTTGTGCCAGCTCAGGGCGCCCGTGCCCGACGGCCGCGTTCCAAAGACCGGAGAGCCCGTCGAAGTAGCGCATCCCGTCGTGGCCGTAGATGTAGGCACCCTCGGCGCGGTCGACGAGGAGCGGTTCCCCGTGGTCGGCCTTGTGGTACTGGGGGTGGACCCAGTGGTCGTGGTCGGTCTGCAGAAGCTCGTTGTAGCGGGCGTCGTCCATGGCTGGATTCCTCCTTGGTTTGCACGCTGCTGGATTGGGGCGAGCTTAGGGGGTTGGCAGACTTGGGAGTACGTACGGCGGCACGGACCACGCACGCCGCCGTTACTCCAACAGTTCTCGTGCCACGCGGCGGTCGTCCCAGGGGTCGGTGTGGTCAGCGTAGATCATCGTCTGCTCGGCGCCCTTGCCCGCGATCAAGACGAGATCGTCGGGCTCGGCGAGCTCGAACGCACGAGCGATGGCGGCGCGGCGATCCGGCTGCTGTTCGAAGTCGTTCGGTTCGTTGGCGCCCTGCGACTGCATGGCGCGGGCGATCGTCGCGACGAGCTCCACGGGGTCGGCGCTGCGGGGATTCTCGTTGGTCAGGATCGACAGGTCCGCCAGCTCCGCCGCCGCGCGGCCCATCCCCTCACCGCGCGCGATGTCGCGCTCCCCAGCACAGCCGAAGACGACGATCCGCCGCCCCTCGACGAATGGCTTCACGGCTTCGAGCACGGTGCGCAGGGCAGCCTCTGTGGCTGCGGCGTCGACGATCACGCCGAATGCTTGTCCCGCGTCGATCCGCTCCATGCGGCCCGGCACGCCGTCGACGAGGCGTAGGCCATCGGCGATGGCCGTAATCGGACAGCCCAGCACGTAGGCAGCGCCTGCCGCCGAGAGCGCGTTGCGCAGGTTGAAGCGGGCCGGGAGCTGGATCCGGGTGCCGTAGGCGCCAGCGGGCGTCGCGACGCGGAATGTGCTGGCGATGGCGCTGGTCTGGACGTCGGAGAGGGACACGTCGGCGCCGCTGTTTTCGAAGCTGACCCGAGTCAGCGGTGCACTGCTTGCCGCCGCGATGGCGTCAAGCTGCGGCTCATCGGCAAAGACGACGCCTGCTCCTCCGTCGCTAAGGGCGCGAAACAGATCCAGTTTGGCGTCAAGGTAGGCCTCGCGCGTGCCATGGAAGTCGAGGTGGTCGTCGCTCAGTCCGGTGAAGACCGCGACATCGAAGTCGCAGTAGTCGAGCCGGTGTAAGGCGAGACCATGCGAAGTCGCCTCCAGCGCGACGTGGGTCTGTCCGTCCTCGACCATCTCGGCCAGCATCGCCTGCATCAGATCGGCCTCTGGGCTGGTCTGCGTGATCTGGTTCCAGCGCCAGTCGTCGCCCACTTTGAACTGCACGCCACCGATCAGACCCGTGGGGTGGCCGGCGCCCTCCAGAATCGAGCGCAGCAGATACGTGGTGGTGGTCTTGCCGTCGGTCCCCGTTACGCCGGTCACGGTCAGCTTGCGCGCGGGGAAGTCGTGGTACGCGGCGGCGAGGGCGGGCAGCGCGATACGAGTGTCGGGCAATTCCAGCAGCGACGCGCCATCGTCGACCAGGGGCTGCCAGACATCGCGCTTGTCGCTCTGCACGACGAGTAGTGCCGCACCGGCCGCGCGAGCCTCGGCCAGGAAGGCATGCCCATCGACGCTGAAGCCCAGCACGGCCACGAAGACCCCACCCGGGACGACCGCGCGCGAATCCTGCGTGACACCCGTTAGCGGCGCGTCGAGGTCCGCGCCATGACGGGCCGCAAGCGAGCTGAGTTGCGGCAAGGCATCGAGCAGGGCGGGCAGGCATCGATCGTGGGGCATGGAACCAGTGTATTGAGAGGGGGCGACCCGCGCGGGCCGCCCCCATGTCAGTGAGACGGTCTATAAGCCGAATTCTGTACCCGCCGAAGCGGGCGGCGGCCATCTATCTATGCGACCTACCCGAGGACGACGTGGGACGCGTCATGTGTCCTCCTATTTGGCCTTGCTCCAGGTGGGGCTTGCCCAGCCGGCGTGGTCGCCCAGCCGCTGGTGCGCTCTTACCGCACCATTTCACCCTTACCGCCACGCGCCCTTGCGGAACACGGACGGCGGTATGTTTCTGTGGCGCTATCCGAGAGGTTACCCCCTCCTGAGATTTCCTCAGCACCCTGTCCCGACGGAGTTCGGACTTTCCTCGACGCGTCCGAAGACACGCCGCGGCCGCCCAACCATCTCTTTCTTAATATACTCCACGTGCCGGCGGTGGGTGCCGTCGCTTGGTTGGTATGGAGGTGGGGCGTCGGCCGAGTCAGCCGGGGGCGGAACCTTCTAGGGGCTCTGCTGGAGTGGGAGTGGGCGAGGGAGCGCGAGAGGGTCAACGGATAGTGTCCAGCGTGCCGTCCAGAGCCGCGTTGGCGAGGGCGTCGGCGCGGGTGTTCTGCTCGCGCGGGACGTGCCGGATCTTGAAGCCGTCAAGCTGGTCCAGTAGCGCGACGAGTTTGTCGAAGAGCGGCTTGAGCATGGCGTTCCTGACGCGGTAGCGGCCCTCAACCTGGCGCACGATCAGTTGCGAGTCCATGTGCAGCTCGAGCTCGGTGGCACCGAGCTCGAGCGCGGCTTCGACGGCCGCAATGGCACCCTGATACTCCGCGACGTTGTTCGTGTTGCGACCGATCTGGCCGCCCAGCGCCTGGAGCTCGTGTCCGTCCACATCCAGCACCACGGCGCCGAAGGAGGCCGGGCCGGGGTTGCCGCGCGAGGCGCCGTCGGCGTAGGCAACCAGCCTGAGCAGGGGAGCGTCCGCTTCCATGGCGTCAGCGGCAAGGGCCATTAGACGCGCAAGACCGTTCGCACGCTGCCGCCCTCGACGACGACTTGCTCGACGACGTCGCGCAGCAGGGCGCGTCGATCGCCGAAGGGGAGGCTGCCCCAGTTCTGCCGGATGCGGTCGAGTTGTTGCTCTTGGTAGCGCTGTCGCTCCTGCTCAGAGGTCTGCGCCTCGCGGCGGCGACGGAGTCCTGCCAACTCTTCCTCCGCGCTCTGATAGTCGAGCACCACTTCCAGCGCCGCCTCGCGCAGTCCGTCCTGCCCCAAACGACCCTCCGCAGCGCGATCAAGCTGGCTATGAAGGCGCTTCTCGGCCGAGCGCATGCGGGTCTGGATGCGACGCTCGGCGGCCGACAGTTCGGCGGCGACGGCCGACGCATCGCCGGCGGCGAGAACGGCGCTGCGCACGGCGCCCTCCGCCTCGCCGGTGAGATGGCGAATCACCTCGGCCTCAAGATCGTCCGCCCGACGCGTCGCGTACTCGCCGACAGACTGATTCGTGCGCGCCTCGCTCTGGTAGTAGCGGTAGGTGTTGCGCGCCTCTTCCCCGTCGCGCCGGGTCCAGCGCTGCCGTCGGGTGACGCCGATCATCTTCGAATCGGTGTCGGCGCAGTAGACCAGCCCAGAGAGCAGGAACTGCGAAGGGCCCCTCTCGTCCGAGCTTGAGTCGGCGCCGGAGGAGCGCTCCTTGGCAAGGTTGTTGGTTCGGCGCCGCTCCGTCGCTTCCTGGACCGCGCGGAAGTCGGTCTCGCGCACGAGGGCCGGGTGATTGCCCGGCACGCGAACCCCGAAACGGCTGTAGGTGCCGAGGTAGACGCGATTGCGGAGCAGATCGCGAATCGTGACCATGCTCCAGCGTCCGTCGCGACGGGTGCGGTAGCCCTCTTCGTTGAGCCGTTTGGCGATGCGCCGAATTCCGAGCCCCTCCAGCGAGAGACTGAAGATGTGGCGCACAACCTCCGCCTCATGTTCCACCACCTCAAGACGGCGATCCGCGCCGACGCAGTAGCCGTACGGCGGGCGTCCCAAGACCTTGCCTTGGACCGCACGCTTGCGCATCGCGTCGCGCACCTTGTCGCCCGGCTCGGACTGCGCCCGTTGGGCGGACCAAAGTCCCACGACATTGGCGTCGTCCAGGGGCCCCTCACCCAGCGAGACGATCTGAGCGGCGCGGGCGGTGATCTGGAAGTAACTGCGGGCGGCTCGAACCCGATCGTCGCCGAGGTGGGCGAAGGCCTGAATCACGACGGTGACGAAGCCCTTCTCGGGCTCGTCGAGGTATTGCAGGAGTTGCTGGAAGCCCGGTCGCGCCGCGCTCAGGTCCGCGTCGAGGAAGGCAGCGCTGGGTTCGTAGCCGTTTGCGTCGCAGTGGGCCAGGAATCCGTCGTTCTGCGCCGAAAGAGAGAGGGCGCCCGGCTGCCCCTTTTGGCGGTCCGGCTCGCTGAAGTATCCGATCGCACGCATAAGTCCCCCGCGTTAGCCGACGCTCGGGTTACCGTTGCGGACCCCTCCTGAGGCCCAACCTAGGAAACGTGGATGATGCAGGAACAGGTCGGGCAGAAGACGGGCTCGGTGCCCCGGCGGGCCCGCGTCAGGAGCGTCGTTGGTAGCGTCAGGCGACAAGAGCCGCAGACCCCACCGACAACGTTGGCGATCACGATGGGCCGCTTCAGTCGCTGCTCGTCGTAGATTGCCAGGTCGCCCTCGCTGATCTCGCTGCGCCAGCCATCGACCTCTTCTTGCAGAACGGCTGCTTCGGAGGCCAACGCGTCGCGCTTGCCCTGGAGCTCGGTTTGCGAGGACGACCACGTCTCGGCCGTGCCACTCGTCAGGGTGGCCAGGTAGTCGAGCGACTGACGCTGCGCGTCCTCGACCTCCAGTACCGCGAGCGCCGGATCCTCGGCCTCTTTGAGGCCCCGGCGCAACGCGAAGATCGCCTCTTGCTGATTTCGTAGCTCCCGTGATTCCTTGATTGAACCGTCGTAGAGCTTGGCATCCTCGGATTCGATGCGCGTGCGACGCTCGTCCAGATCCTCCTCGGCTTCGCGCCGCCGCGTGTTGGTCTCGTCCAGCAGCTCTTGTTGCGCGGCGACCTCGGCCTCCAGCGCTTCCTGCCAGGGCGGCTCGCCCAGATCGACGTCGATCTCGACGATCAGCGCCTTGACGCGGTCAAGGCGCTGATCCGCTTCGTTCAGTTGGGTCAAATCATCGAGTGCGATCACTCGGCTTCTCCGCTTCGATTAGGTGATCCGAGTGTATGAATGGTCGCTCGCCTGCGGCAAGGCCTTGGGTGGCGAATGGGCGGTTACGTACATGGCGGACAACATTCGCCGTCCGATGGTCCCACACGGACGCCGAGTCCGACCACGAGCCGTTCCGCGCCGGACGGCGGTATACGATCTCTCCCATGACGCAGCGACCGAAACGTGCACGCGGCAAACGCAAGCCTGGCGACGAGGCCCAGCCATCGCTGCAGTTCAACGTGTCGACGCTGCTGCAAGAGCCGATCGGCAACCGGCGCTACTACCAGGTCTTGGATGCGCCGATCGAGCTGGAGCGCGAAACGACGTCGGTCTCCGGGCCGGTCGACATGATGCGTACGGACGGATCGATCCTGGTCACCGCGGAGTTGGCGCTCGCCGTGCAGGAATCCTGTTCCGTCTGCCTCGACCCGTTCAAACTGCCGCTCGAACTGGAATTGCGTGAGGAGTTTTGGCCGGAAGTCGACCCGCTCTCGCACTTGCCACTGGACGTACCGGACGAACGCGAAGGTTTTCCCGTTGTCGAAGCCCAGCTCGATCTGTCGGAAGCCATCCGCCAATATGTAGTCATGGCCCGGCCGATCAGCACACGCTGCGGCGCCGACTGCCCGGGTCCCCCCGTCGTGGCGGGTATGACGTTCCAGTTCTCCGCCGACGAGGCGGAGCCCGACAGCGGGACGGGATCCGACACGCCGGCAACGTCTACGATTGACACTCGCTGGGCGGCCTTGCGAAGGTTGCGGGACGAGATCGGGCCCGATGGCCCCGGCGGCAGCGAGCAAGAAGAGGACTGAGCCATGGCTCCGTTGCCCAAGCGGAAATACGCGAAAACGCGACAGCGCCTGCGGCGCCAGCACCACCGCCCGATCCGGGCACAGTTGGTGAGCTGCGAGAACTGCGGCCAACCGCATCAGGCCCACCACGTCTGCCACAACTGCGGCACCTACCGCGGCCGGCGCGTATTCGACCTGGACGAGGATTAGGTTGGCTCCCCCCGATTCTCCCGCTGATGGGGCCACCGCTGGCTCCGTCGCTTGGCTATTTCCCGGGCAAGGCGCGCAGCAAGTCGGAATGGGTCGGGATCTGTTCGACGAGTTCTCGGAGGCGCGCGCTGTCTTCGAACAGGCCGACGCCGCACTGAGCCGTCCGCTCAGTGAAATCATCTTCGAGGGCCCGGAAGACGAACTCGTCCGCACGATCAACACCCAACCGGCGATCCTCGTCACGAGTCTGGCCTGCCTAGCGGCGGGACGGGCGACGGGTGCGCTGGAACACGCCCCAGCCTTCGTCGCCGGACACAGCCTGGGCGAGTACTCCGCCCTAGTTGCTGCCGGCGCACTGACCCTGGCCGACAGCATCCAACTCGTGCAGGAACGCGGGCGGCTGATGCAAGAGGCCTGCGACGCAGCCCCCAGCGGGATGGCCGCCCTGATCGGGCTGGAGCCCGAGGTGGTGGATGAGGTCTGCGCCGGAAGCGGCGCCGAAGTCTGCAACATCAACACCGACACTCAGATCGTGGTCGGCGGCACACACGAGGCGGTCGCGGCGGCAGTGAAGCTGGCAACGGAAAAGGGCGCGCGTCGCGCCATTCCGCTCAAGGTGGGCGGGGCGTTCCACTCCTCGCTGATGGGACTGGCCGCTGAGGGGATGCGGGCCGCGCTGGCCAGCATCGACTTCAGCGCGCCCGAGGTGCCCGTGGTCGGCAACATGACGGCGCAGGCGCTGACCTCGACCGAAGCCGTGATCGATGAACTGGAGATGCAGGTCAATCACGCCGTGCGCTGGCGTCAGTCCGTGGAGACGATGGGCGAAGCGGGCGTCGGCAGCTTCATCGAGATCGGGCCCGGCTCCGCGCTGACCGGAATGGTGCGATCCATCCTGCGTGAGGCCAAGCCGGAGCTGGTCAATCTGAACGACGCGGCGTCGATCCGCGAGGCGGGCTAGGCCGGCCATGGCGCGACTCTACCGGCGAGGCCGGACACGAGCATTCCAGGCCTTGTTCGAGGCCGAGTTCGGTCGCATACCCGCGAACGCGGCGCTCGAGCGCGCGAGCAGCGAACGGCTGAGCGAGGCGGAGTTGACCTTCGCCGCGACTCTGATCGAGGGAGTGCAAGAACGTCGGTCCGAGATCGACGCGATCATCGTGGAGGCGGCGCCCGCCTTCCCGATTGGACAGATTGCCATGGTTGACCGAACGATCCTTCGCATTGCGCTCTATGAGGTTCTCTTCAATAATGCCGCCGTTCCGATCGGCGCCGTGATCAACGATGCCGTCGAACTAGCCAAGACGTTCGGGAGTGACGCAAGTCGACGCTTCGTGAACGGAGTCTTGGGGACGGTCAGCCGCCAGCGGCTGCCCGACTTGATGCCCAAACCGCCGTCTAATCCAGGAACGGCGTTGGAAGAGGCGCTGGCCGCGCCGAAGGCCGAAACGGAGGAACCAAATGGCGCTCTTTGATCGAGTCCAGGGAATCATCGAGAACCAGCTGGGTGTGGAGGCCGACGAGATCAAGCCCGAGGCGTCGTTTATCGACGATCTTGGGGCGGACTCGCTGGACCTGGTCGAACTCATTATGTCTTTCGAGGACGAGTTCAAGGACGAGGTGCCCGACCTGGAGATCTCAGACGAAGAGGCCGAGGGGATCAGCACCGTGCAAAGCGCGATCGACTTCCTCAAGTCCAAGGGCGTTCCGGACTAGGCGCCCCACAAAAGCGCCGCCGCGATTGCCGATTGGGGCATTGGCATTGGCGGCGGCCCGCGTGGACGCCTCCGCCGGGCGCGGCTTCTGAACGCAACGACTTCGCATCGGCAGCAATTCAACTTCTGAAGTGCGGTACGGTTAACGACGCAGATACGCCCTTGGGCGTGCGGAACGCCGCAGACAGACTTCGGAGCGAGGGTTCTTGTGGAAATCTTCGGGATTGGCGTCCTGGAAGTGATGGCCGTCATGTTGTTGATGGCGATCGTCTTTGGGCCGCATCGGCTGCCGGAGATCGCGAAGCAGGCCGGCCGGGCAGTGCGAGAGCTGCGCGAGTACGCGCGCGACTTCCGCGACGAGTATCTGACGGACTTCGAAGAGGTTCGCGAGGAGTACCTGGAGGTCCGCTACGAGCTGGAGCAGACGGACAGCGAGTTCCGCCAGGAAATGAAGGAACTCGACGAGGATCTCCGCTCAACGGTGCGCGAGGCGGAGAAGGACGCGACGGAGGCTGTCAAGGAAGCCGAAAGTGCGGTCAAGGACACTGAGACCGCGGTTCGCGACAACGACCAATCCGCTACCAAGAGTTCAGCGAGCACGGCGACCAAAGCGAAGCCGGCAGCGCCAACCCGCCCGGCGGCGGTGGCCGGCGAAGCGAACGACGAGGACAACGACAACGCTGCAGGCGGCGAGGCCTCCCGCGCGCGACGGCTGGGCCGCGGCCGGCGCCTCGAAACGAAGCGTGGCGCGGCGCGCGGCGAGAACGTCGGGCGTCCCGGCAAGGTGATCTCGATCAACCGGCGGCGGCCGCCGCAGAAGTGACCGACTAGACCGCCATGGCGTCGCAGACGTTCCCCGAAGACCTCGACGAAGAGGAATCGGTACCCGAAACCGGAGCGATGACGCTTTGGGAGCACCTGGACGAGGTGCGCAAGCGGATCACCATCGCGGCGCTGACCGTCGTGCTGACGACCGTCGTGGCACTGATCTTCACAAAGGACATCATCGACTTTCTGACGGTGCCGGCACGCAACGCTGACCCGGACTTCGAGCCGATCTTCACCGAGGTGCTCGGCTTCGTTGGGGCCTACTTCAAGGTGGGCCTGCTGATCGGCATCGCGGCCGCCATGCCGGTGCTGGTCTATCAGGTGTTTGCGTTCGTCAATCCGGCGCTGACCCACTCCGAGCGCAAGTGGATCCTGCCACTCGTCCTGCTCGCTTCACTCTCGTTCGTGGGTGGTGGGGCGTTCGCCTTCTTCATCGCTTGGCCGCCGGCGCTGGACTTCCTGCTCAACTTCGGCGAGGGCGTGGCCGAACCGCAGATCCGGATCAACAACTACATCGATGTGCTGACCCGCTTCGTCTTCTGGACCGGCATCGTCTTCGAGACGCCGCTAGTCCTGATGGGACTGGGCTTCCTGGGGCTGATCACCGCCGGGCGGCTGATCAGGATGTGGCGCTGGGCAATCATTGGCGCCTTCGTGATCGCGGCGTTCATCACGCCATCGATCGACCCGGTGACGCAAGCCGCCGTCGCGATTCCGCTGATGGTGCTCTACGCGCTCGGCATCGGCCTGGTCAAACTGGTCGAAAAGCGAGCCTTGGGCAGGATGCCCGAAGAAG
The DNA here is from genome assembly GCA_963577225.1 of Dehalococcoidia bacterium. Lineage (GTDB taxonomy): Bacteria > Chloroflexota > Dehalococcoidia > Bin125 > Bin125 > JAPUIR01. Next base: position 21,331 of record CAUYZA010000001.1, read on the forward strand.
ACGACGAAGAGGCTGAGCCGGCCGAGTAGACACGCCCCGATTCGACCTGGGTGACGTAAGCGCTGTGGGCAAGTGCGCTTACGTCCGATTCCACCTTCGTCGCGGTTGCGAGGCGTCGGGCGGCGGTGGATGCTCCGAGGGGTAGAACCGGACGTCGGGCAGCAGAAGTCGAGGCGCCGTGCAGTTCGAAGCGCAACGCGCGATCGAAGAGCGGGTGGCCGCCTGTACACGCTGCCGTCTCTCGTCCGGCCGCACCATGACCGTGCCCGGCGATGGCAATCCCAACGCCGAGCTGATGTTCATCGGCGAGGGGCCGGGGGCGAACGAGGATCGCCAGGGGCATCCCTTCGTGGGCCAGGCCGGCAAGCTGCTGGACCGGCTGCTGGACGAGATCAATCTCGCCCGGAATGACGTCTTCGTGACGAACGTGATCAAGTGCCGGCCGCCGAACAACCGCGATCCCGAGTCGGACGAGATCGCGGCCTGCGAGCCGTATCTGGCGGAGCAACTGCGCGGCATCCGGCCCAAGCTGATCGTCCCACTGGGCCGCTTCGCGATGAACTACTTCCTGCCCCGCGCGACGATCGGCCGGGCTCACGGCCAGGTCGCGCAGTCGGGCGATTGGCTGATCTTTCCCGTCTATCACCCAGCCGCGGGGCTGCGCCAGACGCGGATGCTGAACGTGCTGCGAGAGGACTTCCAACGCATCCCGGAGATCCTGGCGACGGCGGAGCGACCGGTCCTGCCCGACCTGGGCGAGGAGTCGGGCGAGGCCGTGGAAGACCCTCAGGGCCAGCAGCTCTCTTTGCTTTGAGCATCCACGAGTGGACGGTCGCAGCGGTCCGGGCCTAGACGACGTTCGAGCGGGCGGCGAGGTCGTCGCGATACGAGGGCTGGCTCGCAGCTCAGCGAGAGCGTTGGTGTTGGATCGAATGTTCGCGTAGTAAAACGGCCACGTAGGATGGCGTCTGGAGAGCAACGCCTGTGAGCGACATTCCCAGCGACGGCTTGCGCGTGGTCCCTCTCGGGGGCTTGGGCGACATCGGCCGCAACATGATGGTGGTCGAGACCAGCGAAGACTTGATCGTGATCGACTGCGGGATCATGTTCCCGTCGGACGAGATGTTCGGCGTCGACTACATCATTCCCGACTTCGACTATCTGGAGGAGCGCGCCGACAAGCTGCGTGGCTACCTGCTGACGCACGGCCACGAGGATCACATCGGGGCGCTGCCGTATGTGCTGCCGCGTGCGCCCGCCCCGATCTTCTGCACGCGGCTGACGCGTGGGCTGGTCGAAGTGAAGCTGCGCGAGAAGGGCCTGCGCGACCAGGAAATCGTCACCGTGGAAATGGGAACCGAGTACGGCTTTGGCTCGATCACGGCCGAGTTCTTCCCCGTTGCACATTCGATCCCGGACGCGACTGGGATCGCGTTGCACACCCCGGCCGGGCTAATGATCCACACCGGCGACTTCAAGATCGACCACACCCCGGTCATGAGCGAACCGACGGACCTCTCGCGGCTTGCGTCGCTGGGCGAAGAAGGGGTGCTGCTGCTCTGCTCCGACTCGACTTACGCGGACCGCATGGGATCGACGATGTCGGAATTGTTGGTGGGCGAAGCGCTTGAGCAAGCGATGCTGGCGGCGCCTGGGCGGGTCATCATCGCGACGTTCGCCTCCCAGATCGCACGCGTGCAGCAGATCATCGACGGTGCGGAGGCTTCCGGGCGGACCGTGTTCGTGACCGGCCGCTCGATGGAACGCAACGTCAAAATGGCGCGAGAGCTGGGCTACTTGCATGCGGCGCAGGGGGCGATTCGCAACATTTCGGAGCACACGAGCTTCGCCGACGAGGATGTCCTGATCGTTTCGACCGGGGGGCAGGGCGAGCCGATGTCCGCCCTGTCGCGCATGTCGGTCGCCGACCACCGCGACGTGACGATCAAGCCCGGCGACACCGTCGTGCTCTCGTCGAGCCCGATTCCTGGGAACGAGGCGGCCGTCAATCGCACGATCGACAATCTCTTCCGCCTTCAGGCGAACGTCATCTGGACGGGCGGGGGCAAGGAAAACGTGCACGTACGCGGTCACGCCGCTCAAGAAGAGTTGAAGACGGTGTTAAGTCTCGTGAAGCCGGAACACTTCGTCCCGATCCACGGCGAGTACCGCCACCTCTCGCTGCACTCGCGGTTGGCGGAGTTGATGGGCGTGCCGCCCGAGAACTGCCACATTCTGCTCGACGGCGCCATCTTCGAACTCACGCCAGACCGGGCCGAGATCGTGGGTGAAACGTCGGGCGCCTACGTCTATGTCGATGGGGTGTCCGTGGGGGACGTAAACCACACGGTACTGCGGGATCGCAAGCATTTGGCGACGGACGGAGTGGTGACGGTCGTCGTCCCTGTCAACCACCAAACAGGGCGGGTCTCGGGCCGGATCGACATTGTTTCGAAGGGCTTCGTTGGGATGGACGAGTCGCCCGACTTGCGGGAGCAGGTTGAGGCGCACATCCGCAAGTCGCTTGATCGAGGCGACAAAACGCTCGAATGGCACGAACTGCAAGAGACGCTGCGGCACGAGGTGTCGGCCTTCTTGTACCGCAAGACCAGGCAACGACCTATGGTGTTACCGGTGGCCGTGGAGGTCTAACGCCTCTGCAAGGGTGAGCCGTCCCAAGAGAGGACGGTTCTCCGATGGCGCGTAGCGTGGCGCATGGCAGAGGCCGTGGGCGCGGTCGCAAGGCCGAAACGCCCGGATTTCGCTTCTATCGACAGATCGATTTAACCCAACAACGCCTGCCTTTGGCAGGTGTCGGGCTGGTTTTGCTTGCCGCCTTGCTCGTCAACTGGACGACGGGCGGATTCAACCTCCTGAGCGGGGCGCGGGAAGCGTTCGTGGGAGCGCTAGGGGTCGGTGTCTTTGTCGTCATCGGCAGTGGGCTACTCGCGGGACTCTGGCTCCTGGCCGGCGCTCGCCGAATCGGGCGGCGCGCGTTCCGCCGCCTGCTCGGCGTCGCGACGTTGATTGTCGTGGGGATGGGGCTGGCCGGCGCATTTGAGCCGAGTTGGGACTTGGGTGGGGTACCGCTGTCGCAGCGAACCGCGAGCGGAGACTTGGGCGACTTCCTGACCTCACCGTTCGGCGTCGTGCTGCTGTTGCTGATGAGCTTGGGCGGCAGCGCGTTGATCGCGCCCAGTCGCACGCTGTCTGGGCTGCGGGTCGCCTGGGGCGCAGGCAGGCTGACCGTCCGCAAAGCCGCGGCGCAGGTGCCGGAGGGCGCCTTGGCGCTGCCGGGCCGCAACAACCGGGTGGATCCATGGGACGAGGAGTTGGGCTGGGAGGCACCCCAGGCTGCACACGATCCGGCCATCGACGAGCATGCGCTGGCCTCGATGCAGACCTCCGCCACGAGCACGATCAGCGACGAGGTGATCGCCGACGCTCCGCCCACCCCGGGCGAGGCAGTAGCAGAGGTCGCGGACGCGACGCTGGATGAGGACGAGACCGAAGAAGAAGCCGAAGCCGCGCCTTCGCCCAAGCGTCGCCGCCGCAGCGAGGACGGCTGGCAGATGCCGGCCCTCTCCATCCTGCACACGGATGCACCGGTCGTGGGCAAGAGCGACGCCGATCGTCAAGGCGAGATCATCGTGGACACGCTGGCGCAGTTCGGCGTCGACGCGCGGGTTGCCACGATCGACGAAGGCCCGTCGGTGACCCAGATCGGGATCGAACCGGGCTGGGAAATCAAAACGCGCAAGGTCGTCCAGCGCGACGAGGCAGGCAAGGCGCTGTTGGACGCGAGCGGCCAGCCGATCACCCAGGACGAAGAGATCTCCCGCAAGCGAGTGAGGGTCAACCGCATCACGCGGCTGACGAACGATCTGGCACTGGCATTGGCCGCGCCGTCGATCCGGGTGCTGGCGCCCGTGCCGGGCAAGCCCGTCGTGGGAATCGAGGTTCCCAACGCGGAACGGCGCCTCGTCTCTTTACGCGGCGTGATCGACACGCCGGAATTCCGGCGCAAGATGAAGGCGGGCGGCCTGCCGATCGCCCTCGGCCGCGCCGTCAACGGACAACCCGTCGTCATCGACCTGACCGCCATGCCGCACGTGCTGATCGCGGGCGCGACGGGCGCCGGCAAGAGCGTCGCGATCAACTCGATCATCGCCTGCCTCTTGATGCACTTTTCGCCGGAAGAGGTGCGACTCGTCCTCGTCGACCCGAAGCGGGTAGAGCTGACGGGCTACAACGACATCCCCCACCTCGCCTTCTCGCACGTCGTGACCGACCCCGATGAGGTGGTCGGCGTGCTGGGCGTCGTCGTGGCGGAGATGGAGCGCCGCTATCGCCGCTTCGAACATGAGGGCGCCCGCAACATCGCCGCCTACAACGCGACAGAGCGGACGGAAGGCAAGTTGCCCTACTGGGTCGTGGTACTGGACGAGCTGGCAGACCTCATGATGGTGGCGCCGGTCGAAGTGGAGCAGCAGCTCGTGCGCCTGGCACAGTTGGCCCGAGCGACCGGCATTCACATGGTCGTCGCGACGCAACGCCCGTCCGTCGACGTGGTGACCGGGTTGATCAAAGCAAACTTCCCGACCCGGATCGCGTTCGCCACGACGTCGCAGACGGACGCCCGCGTGATCATGGATCGCGCTGGAGCGGAGAAGCTACTGGGCAAGGGCGACATGCTCCTCCAGGGCCAGGACAACATCCAGCCGGGCCGCGTGCAGGGCACGTTCGTTGCGGACGATGAGATCGCCGAACTGATCGCATTCTGGACGCAGGATCGCTTCAAGGGCATGCCCCGCCCAACGATGGACCATCTGCTCGCCGAGGCAGTCGAACCCGCGGAGAGCGAGGCCGACGCGGTGTTGGAAGCGGCCGAGGCGGCCAGCGCCGAGGTCATGGATGCGATCGACTTCAACGAGCGCGATACGCTGTACGCGGACGCCGTTTCGCTAGCCCGCGAGCACACGCGGATCTCAGCATCGATGCTGCAGCGCCGGTTGCGGGTCGGGTACCCACGTGCAGCGCGCTTAATCGACATGCTGGAAGCGGACGGCGTCGTGGGGGCCGCCGAAGGTAGCCAGTCGCGCCTGGTACTGCTAAGCCAGGAGCCGGTGGTCTCGAAGATCGGCGGCAACTGGGCCGATCAGAGCGGCCTGTAGTCGGCGCTTTCGTCAATATCCCACTCGGCCTCGTAGAGATGCTGGCGGCCCGACACGCCGCGCAGTCGGCGCGCGCCACGATCAAGCCACTGACGTTCGGGGAAGTCGGACTGCACCTGGTCATGAACGGTATTCGAGAGCCAAATCTCGCCGCCGGCCGCTTTCGACATGACGCGCTCGGCCATGTTCACGGTGCGGCCCAGCACGTCGCCACCGGGGCGCAAGATCACGTCACCGCGATGGATCCCGATGCGAATGCGGACCGGCCAGTCGGTGCGACGGGTGGCCTGAGCGGCCATGCGTCGTTGGATGTCCAGCGCGCAACGTACGGCCTGCGTGGGGTCCGCGAAGACGATCAGGAAGCCATCGCCGGTGACCTTGACCTCGAATCCGGCGTGCTGCTCGATCGATTGCCGTACCAGCACGTTGTGCGCATCCACGATGTCGGCCCAGGCGAAGTCCCCGAGCCGTTCGGTCAGCTTGACGGAGTCTTCGATGTCGGTGAAAACGACCGTGAGGGGCGTGCCAGACGCTGGGAAGAGGGCGGCGGTGAGCGCTTTGCCGTCGTTGGGACAGAAGGCCGAGTCGGGCGGTGCCTCTTCGCCACAGAAGGCGCAGATCCGCCCACCGGGCGCACCGGCGTCGGGTTCCTCCGCGAGGAGCCACGGCGGGACACTTGCGGGGCGGCCCGTCTCGAACGGGAGGTCACCCGGTCCGCTGACCACTGCTCCGTTTCCTCTCTCGCTCAGCTTGTTGCCCCGCTTACTCCTCTGTGGAGGGGGACTTCCGATTGGTCCCGGCTGTCTGGGGAGACGAAAAAACCCACCTGCCGGAGCGGTGGGTCAACACGAATTGCCATCGGCGTTGCGCCGACCCACGACTAAAGCAAATCTCGATCGAAGGTGCCTGTTCGCATGACCTGACCACTTCAGTTGTGCATGACCTTGTGGGTCATCCTGGAGGCTTGGCGCGGGCGAGTGTATCAAGCGCTTGAAGAACCAGTCAAAGCAAATCCTCCCCAGAGGCGAGCATGACACAGTGCGTTTACGTGCGGGACACCTGGCGGACGGAATCGTGGCCGGCTCACTCGCTGAACGGCTCCTTACGACGCAGCGGACGTCGACGGCGCCCGTGGGCCTGATCGGCCCACTGCGGGAGCGCATCAGTGTCGCCCAGCAGATCACGCCGCAGGTCGACGATCTGGTCGCGCAGGAGCGCGGCATGCTCGAACTCCAGTTCACGCGAGGCCGACTTCATCTGCTTCTCGAGGTCCTTGATCAGGCGCGCCATCTGGTCCTTGGAACTCCGGGCGCTGGCGGGCAGCGCCGCGCCCGATGCCGAGCCTGTGGCAACGTATTCAGCGCCGTCCTCCGCGACCCGGCGAACCTGGTCGGTGATGTCGCGGATCGCCTTGCGGATCGATTCCGGCTCGATCCCGTGCTCCTCGTTGTGCGCGATCTGCGCCGCGCGGCGACGGTTCGTCTCGTCGATGGCGCGCTGCATGGAATCGGTCATCACGTCGGCGTAGAGGATGGCCTTGGAATCGACGTGGCGGGCGGCGCGGCCGATCGTCTGCACCATCGAGCCCTCAGAGCGCAGGAAGCCTTCTTTGTCAGCGTCGATGATGGCGACCAGGCTGACCTCGGGCAGGTCGATCCCCTCACGCAGCAGATTGATCCCGACCACGCAGTCGTAGATGCCGAGTCGCAGGTCGCGCAGCAGTTCGACCCGTTCGAACGTATCCATCTCGCTGTGCAAGTAGTGGGCTTTGACTCCGAGCTCACGCAGGTAGTCGGCGAGATCCTCGGACATCTTCTTGGTCAGCGTCGTGACGAGGACGCGCTCACCCTTCTCCACGCGGAGACGGATCTCTTCAACGAGGTCATCGATCTGGCCGTCGGTGGGCCGCACTTCAACGAGCGGATCGAGCAGCCCCGTGGGCCGGATCAACTGCTCGACGATCTGACTGGAGCGGCTGCGCTCGAACTCGCTGGGCGTGGCCGAGACGTAGATCACCTGATTGATGTGGCGGTCGAATTCCTCGTAACTGAGTGGCCGATTGTCGATCGCGGAGGGCAAGCGGAAGCCGAAGTCGACCAGGGTCTGCTTGCGGCTGGTGTCGCCGCCATACATGCCGCGCACCTGCGGGATCGACATGTGCGACTCGTCCATGAAGATCAACCAGTCCTCGGGGAAGTAGTCGAGCAGCGTCCACGGGGTCGAGCCAGCCGCGCGTCGAGCGAGGTGGCGCGAGTAGTTCTCGATCCCGGGGCAATAGCCCGCTTCGCGCAGCGTCTCGAGGTCGTAGTGCGTGCGCTCTTCAAGCCGGGCCGCTTCGAGAATCTTTCCCTCGTCGCGAAACTCCTTGAGACGCTGCGTCAGTTCGGACTCGATGTCTTTGACCGCCGCGTCCATGCGCTCATCGCTGGTGACGAAGTGCTTGGCGGGATAGATGTCGGCGCGGTCGCGCTCGGCCAGCAGTTCGCCGGTGAGCGGGTCCAACTCGACGATGCGCTCTACCTGGTCGTCCCAGAACTCGATCCGCACGGCCAGTTCCTCGTAGGCGGGGAAGATGGTCAGCGTGTCGCCGCGGATGCGGAAGCGGCCGCGGGTCAGCGTCATCTCGTCGCGCTCGTACTGCTGGTCGACGAGGCGTCGCAGGATCTGGTTGCGTGGGGCAGTCTTGCCTTTTTCCAGAGTCAGCACCATCGACTGGTACTCTTCCGGCTCGCCCAGGCCGTAAATGCACGAGACCGAGGCGACGATCAACACATCGCGCCGCTCGAAGAGGGCGCGCGTGGCGGCGTGGCGCAGACGGTCGATCTCTTCGTTGATGTCCGACTCCTTGGCAATGTAGGTGTCGGAGCGAGGCACGTAGGCCTCGGGCTGGTAGTAGTCGTAGTAGGAGACGAAGAACTCCACCGCATTCTCAGGGAAGAACTCCTTGAACTCAGAGCAAAGCTGCGCCGCGAGCGTCTTGTTGTGCGCGAGCACCAGCGTGGGACGGTTCACCTGCGCGACGACGTTGGCCATCGTGAAGGTTTTGCCGGAGCCAGTCACGCCGAGCAAAGTCTGTTCCCGGTGACCCGCGTTGAGGCCATCGACAAGCTGCGCGATCGCGCGAGGCTGGTCGCCGCGCGGTTCGAAGTCGGAGACGAGTTTGAAGTGGTCGGGCACTGCCGCTCCCGCATCGGGCTGCCGTGGCCGGACATCGTCCCATGATACAGGGCGGGCTAAACCGTCCCGAGTGAACTGGAAGGCAGGCGGCGGCGCTCAGTCGCTGGGGGCCTGCGACTCTAGGACGGCGCGCAAGATCGCTTCGAGGTCGAGGGCGGCCGGATCCTCAGCGTTGGTCATGATCGCGTCGACGAGCTCGCGCGCCTCGCCCGGGCGATAGCCGAGCCCCTGCAGCGCGGCGACGGCTTCAGCCAGGACGCGATCCGGCACGGGCGCTCGCGGCTGCAACGGTCCGACGAATTGCTCGTCGCGCAGCAGCGCTTCCTCGACCACCTTGCCGCGCAGCTCCGCCACGATCTGGCCGGCCGCGCGGGTGCCAACGCCGGGGAGCTGCTTGAGCGCCGCCTCGTCCTCGTCCTCGATCCAGCGCGCGATCGTGGAGATCGAGGTGTTGAGGGCTTTGGTCGCTTTGCCCACCCCCATGCCGCGAACCGTGATGAACTTCTTGAAGAACTCCCGCTCGATCGGGCGTAAGAAACCGACCAGGACGGGCGTGGGGTTGCGTTCGGAGGTGTGGTAGTAGGTGAACAGCTCAACCGTCTCCGAGGTCGCTTCCTCAAGCGCGCGCATGGTGAAGGCCGGCAAGGCGACCTCATAGCAGAGTGAGCCGATGTCGACCTCGATTGTGCCGGCGTCCAGGTCCCAGTGCGTGATGGTGCCACGGATGCGGGAGATCACGGTGCGGTGACTCCGGCCGGGTGACGGTCGAGCAGGTAGTGGCAGTAGGCGATGGCCAGCGCATCGGTCTCGTCGAGCAGCGCGGGCGCGTCTCCGTCGAGCGCCAACTCCATCGCCAGCGCAGCAGCGACGGCTTCCTTGGTGGCGTGGCCGTCGCCGGCGATGGCCTGTTTCACTTCGCGCGGGGCGTATTCGTGGACGGGCAGGTCGTGCATGGCCGCGGCGATGAAGGCCGCGGACTGTGCCTGCCCTAGAGCGAGCGCGGAGCGCACATTCTCCTTGACGAAGGGATGTTCGACCGCCACGACGGTCGGGCTGTGCTTCTCGATCACCGCGCCGAGTTCGGTCAGGATGGTGCGCAGCCGCTGCGGCGTCGTCGCCTTCGAGTGCGGCTTCACGACTCCGGTCAGCGTGCCGACCTGGTCACCGTCGAGCACGAACAGGGCCCATCCCGTCACATGGAGGCCAGGGTCGACGCCGAGGATGCGGATACTCGTGGCGCCGGAGTCAGTGCTGGGCATCGCGACTCGCAGGTCTTGTTATGTCTCCACCTCTGCAAAGGCCGCCTCGGGAATGTCGGCGTTGCTGGCAACGTGCTGGACGTCGTCGAGGTCTTCAAGCGAATCAATCAGCTTGAGCAAGGAGCGGGCCTTGCTCTCGTCCAATTCGACCATGGACCCCGCGCGCCACTGCACTTCGGCCGCACTGACGTGGACACCGGCGTCCTCAAGCGTCTGGCGCACCTTGTCCGTCTCGCGCGGCACCGTGATCACCTCAAGCAGGCCATCCTCGTCGACGACGTCTTCCGCCCCTGCGTCGATGGCTTGCAGGCCGATTGCGTCCGGGTCGTCGTCGGACTCCATGTCGACGCTGATGATCCCCTGCTGGTTGAAGTTCCAGGCCACACTGCCGGCCTCGGCCATGTTTCCGCCAGCTTTAGTCAAGGTAGAGCGAACCTCGGAAACCGTGCGGTTGCGGTTATCGGTCAAGGTTTCGATCAGCAGGGCCGCGCCACCGGGGCCGTAGCCTTCGTAGCGGACCTCGTCGAAGGAATCGGCGGCGGCGGCGCTGGTCGCGCGCTCGATCGCGCGCTCGATGTTGTCGCGCGGCATGTTGGCCTGGCGGGCTTTGCTAATCGCGAGCCGCAGGGAAGAGTTGTCTTCAGGGTTCCCGCCGCCACCCTGGGCTGCGACGGTGATCTCGCGGCCGATCTTGGTGAACAGCTTGCCGCGCTTAGCGTCGTTCGCGCCCTTTTTGCGTTTGATCTGGGACCACTTGGAATGGCCGGACATGGGCACTCCTGGCCGGGGGCACGCCGCGCGGCGGCCCCACAATTCCCGCACCGGGTGGCGGGCGCGATCGTATCACGGCTGCCCGACCGGCCAACGCGCCAGCGGATCGTCAATCGGCCGCCGGCAGCGAAAAGCCCTCGCCGAACAGCGCCAGCGCCTTGTTCATCTCGTGATGGGCCGTGAGGTCGGTGTGGATCGGCGTGACCGAGATGATGCCGTTGCGCACGGCCCAGGCATCGGTGCCCTCGCGCACGCGGGGATCGTCGCGGGACTCGATCCGGCGCCGGATCATGCCGTGCTCGTCCTTCTCCTCCACGATGCGCTCCGTGCTGGCCTGGGCCATGCGGGTGACCTGCATCTCGGTGAGTTCTGCCAGAGGCAGATCGGGCACGTTCACATTGAGGAACTGGCTCTGACCGGAAGCCCAGAGGGTGGCTGCGATACGTGCGCCCACGGCGGCGGCATCTGGCAGGTGCTTCTCGTCGGTGGAGGCAAGCGAGACGGCGACGGACGGCATGCTGCGATGGTGACCCTGCATGGCGGCCCCCACGGTGCCCGAGTGAATCGCATCGCGGCCCATGTTAGCGCCAGGGTTCACCCCGGCCACGATCATGTGAACCCGACGCGGCTTCGCATGCTGACGCAGGCCGATGCCGACCGCGTCGGCCGGCGTGCCATTGGCTTGGAAGGCGTCGACCCCCTCGAGCCGGCTGTGCGCACGCTCGGTCTGCAGATCGGAGTGGAGATTGAGGGCGGTGCCGGTGCCCGACTGATTGAACGCCGGGGCGCTGATCATGACGTCGGCGAAAGGAAGTAGGGCCTCGGCGAGATGCCAGAGGCCGATCGCTTCGATGCCGTCGTCGTTGGTGACGAGAATGTATGGGCGCTGAGGACGGTCGCTCGGGGGTTCGTTTGTCATGGCCCTAAGTTAGCGGCCCGGCCCGGGGTGCGCCCCAAGGCGGACGGGGCGCGTCAGCGTCGCCGGCGCCACTCGCGGGGCGAGGGGACGCCCGCGAGTCCCTCGGCGGCATGGACACCATTCACAATCGCCTGCCCAACTGCACGAGCGCCCATCGCACCAAGCAGCGTGATCAAGCTGGGGTGGGACTCGATCTCGAGGTCGAACTGGGCCGTGGCGAGCGCGAAGATCGTGTCGCCGTCGGCAGGGGTGTGGGCGGGGCGAATGGCGCTGGAGAGGCCGTCAGCGGCCATGATCGCGAGTCGCATGGCCTGCGCTTTGCTCAGCTTGGCGTTCGTGGCGACGACGCCGATCGTCGTGTTCTGCAGTTCGGCGGTTTCAGTTTCGGCGTCGGCCCGCAGGCGCTCGCCTTCCTCGAGGTAGTCGGCGAGGGTGCGTTCGATGAGCAAATCGGCACCTCGCCGCATCTGGCCTCGACGCTTGCCACGCGGCCCGGCAAGCAAGTCACCATTGTCCGGATCGAAGACGTCGCCGACCGCATTGACGGCCACCAGCGCACCGACGACGAGACCCGATTCGTGCCGGATCGAGGCCGTCCCAATGCCAGATTTGAGCTTGTGCTCCGGCCCAGCGAGCTTGGCCACGGTGCAGCCGGTCCCGGCACCGACGCTGCCTTGGTCCACTTTGCCGGTCTTCGCGCGTCGGGCGGCCAGGCGGCCCTGGTCGACGCCGGGATGGGCCCGGCCCGAACCCAGTCCGAGGTCGTAGACGACGGCGCCGCTGACGATCGGGATGAGCGGGGTGTCGGCGCCGAAGCGAAAGCCGATGCCGTCGTCACGGAGCTGCTGTCGCACGCCGGAGGCGGCCTCCAGGCCGTAGGCGCTACCGCCCGTCAGCAAGACGGCGTGAACCGAGGGGATGCTGTTCTCGGGGCGCAGCAGGTCGGTGTCGATCGTGCCGGGCGCGCCGCCGGGGTTGGTATAGCCCGCAGCCGCCCCGCCATCGACGCGGACGACGGTACAGCCGGTCGCGCGGCGGCGATCGGTCCAATGCCCCACCTTGATGCCGGGAACGTCGGTGATGGCGTTGAGTGGGGGCCGGGCGGATGCAGTGGGCTTCGGCATGGCTGGCATTGTAGGCCGCTGCCGAGCTAGTCAGGTGGTGCTGTGCCGGCCCTGAGACTACGCGTCCCCGGCAAGCCGGGGCCCAAAGGGAAGCTCGTCGAGGCTTGTCGGGTCAGACCTCGAGCAGGCCGGTTTCGCCTTCGTGATCGTCGTCGTCATCCAAGTCGTCGTCCGCCCCAAGACCGACGCCGATGTAGACGAGGCCGGCAATGCCGGCGAAGAGGAAAAGACCGATCACCGCGATCGGCCAGATGATCCATGGTTCGAAGCCGCCGCCGGGGGTGCTGAGATGCTGATTGCCGGCGCCAAGGTTGATCATGATGGCGTTGACGACGACAAAGAGGATGGCGTTGACCGCCATAGCGGGCACCAGCAGAGCGGCCTTCAGCCACCACGGAGCGTCTTTCAGCCACTGCGGGATGGGGGGCATCGCCATTCTCCCGACCCGGTCCGACCCCGGGTCTCCGTCACCCAGACTAGGCAGGGCCGAGAGCTGCGTCCAGCGGAGCTGGGGCGTCAGCGCGGATTCTGCTGCCCCACAACCCGCGCTCGCGGTAAGGTGCGCGAACTACCGATGACGGATGCGGCGGCGAAGCGGCTCGCCGGTTGGGGGTATCGCGGCAAGATGGCGCCAGGCGACGCTCATTACCACCGCAGCCTCAACGTGTTTTTCGACGTTGATGGCACCCTGATCACCTGGGACAACAAGATCCGCCCCTTCGTGCGCGAGGTCTTCCAGCAGATCAAAGACGACGGGCACGACATCTACATCTGGTCCGGCGTCGGCATCCGCCAGGAGGTCGTCGATCGGCACGAGCTGCAGCAGTGGATCTCGGGCCTCTACCGCAAGCCGCTCTACGACTACAAAAAGCGCCTGCCCGAGTTCACACCGATCGAGCCGGACTTCATCATCGACGACTACCCGGAGATCGTTTGGGAGATCGGTGGGGTCCAGATTCGTCCGCCGATCTGGCCGATGAACGACGACGAAGAGATGTGGCGCGTCTACGAAGAGCTGGCGAAGTACGTCGCCAAGCTGCGTGCGTCGGATCCGGGCTGAGCCCAGCCGTCTGAGCGTTGCATACGCCCGCAGTGCGGTCTACTCGGCCGCGTCCGCCTCTTCGCCCTCCGCGTCTTCGTCGCTGGTGGACGGTTGTGGGCCAACCGGGGCGTTGGGGTCGGGCGGACGCGCGGCGAGCTCCGGTAGGACGCGGTCCGGCGGGTAGTCGGCGTGCGACTCGTCCAGCCAGAGCTTGTCGAGGTGGTGCCCGGACCAGGCGAAGTCGAATGCGGCGGGCGGGACGTGCAAGTAGGGGCGATGGAGGCCAAGTTGGATCCCGTTGGTCACGTTCTGGACCCAGAACGCGTCATCCAGCAACAACTCCTGAATTTGGCGCGCCTGAGCGCGACGCTCGTCGGCGTGGATCGTGACCTGCATGTCCTCGATCAGCATATCGACATCGGGATTGGCGTAGCGGCCGAAATTGTCCGCACCCTTGCTGTGGGCGGTGCGCCGAAAGTACTCCGTGGGGTCGGCGCTGCGCGGTGCCGGACCCCAGCCGAACCAGGCCGGAAGAGTGCCAGCCGCCAGCTGTTCCCGGATCGCGCCGTAGCTCAGGAAGTCCGTGTCGACGGTGAGACCCGTGTTGCGCTCGATCATGTTGGCCACGCTCTGCCCGATTCCGCTGAAGACCCCTTCGAAGAGGTCCGCCATCACGAGCGGGATGTCCTGGATTGAGCCGGGGCCGCCGGCGGCATCGATCAGTGCCGCGATCTCGGTGAGATCGTCCTCCTTGTCTGGGCGGTAGCCCGGCATCGTGAGGAGGTCCTGTTCAGGCAGGGCCCAGCCTTCAAGGAACCACGGCAGCGGGCCAGAAGGGCGTCCGTCGCCGAGGTAGATGCGTTCGATCAGCTCGAAGCGGTCGAGCGCAAGGCCGAGCGCCCGGCCCACGCGTGGATCGCTGAGCGCCTCGGTGGGGTCGTCGGAGAGTGCGAATTGGAGCTGGACGGGCGTGTCCAGCGGGATCTCGAATTGCAGATCGTCCGGGAAGTCCTCGCGTAACGATTCCACGAGATTCTTCGTCAGCGGGAAGTCGACCCGGTCGAGTTGACCGCTGCGGTAGGTCGCCTCGATCGCGGGTGTGGGGACGCGACGGATGATGATGCCGTCGGGGTAGGCGCCCTCGCCCCACCAGTTTCCGGAGCGGGCGAAGGCGACATCCGCGTTCGGGGTGAAGGCGACGGGGCGGAAGGGTCCGGTGCCGGATGAGAATTGGTACACCTCGGGCTGGTCACGCCAGCGGTCACCGAACTCGGCCGCACCTTCGGGGCTAACCATCCAGCCCCAAGGCCCGGCAATCAGCGTCGACAGCAGGGAGGCATCGGGGCCATCGGTCTTGATCGAGAGTGTCTGCTCTTCCGCCGTTTCGATCGCGCTGATCTGAAGCCAAGCGTCGCGGCGGAAGAAGAGCAGGTCTGGGTTGCCGGCGGCGTCGATCGCACTTTGCTGGCGCAGGATGTTGAAACTCGCGTCCGAGGCGGTGAAGGCGCGCCCCCCGGTGATGTCGTCGTCCCAGAAGCGAGCCTCGGGGCGGATGTTGAAGAGGTAGGTCTCGGCGTCGGGCTGTTCCGGCAGCGAGGCCAGATCCGCCTCGAGCACGCCCTGAGAGACGGACGCGGGCCGCACCAGACGGTTGTAGATCAGGCTGAAGTAACCTTGGGTCTGCTGGAAACGCGAGCGGTGCGGATCCCAGCGGTCATGCTCTTCCGTGACACCGAAAAGTTGGGCGATGCCGCCCTCGACGGGCTCCGTCGGCGGCGCGTCGGGGGGATCGGCGGCGGATTCGTCGCCATCGAGCGCATCGGCTTGGGATTGGTCGCCCTGGCCTGTTTGTTCGTCGCTCTGATCGTCTGTCTGATCGGATTGGTCGGCCGGCTCATCGTCATCGTCGCCGCCGCAGCCGACCAGGGCGAGGCCCGCCGCGCCGACGCCGGCGCGCGCGCTGGCGCCCAGCCAGGCACGACGCGTGATTCGCCGCTGGAGCAACGGACTCCAACGCACGAGGGGCGCAGGTCGCCGTGGGGACGCACTTCCGGGGAACCGGGCCGAACTCTCGCGCATACCTCTCCAGGGCCGCCGGATCCAGCGTATCGGATTTCGCCGTTTCGCTCGACGCGGCTCAGGCTTCGTCGTCCGCGTCGGTGCTTGCGGCGTCGTCCGGGGGCGGCAAATCGCCGCCGTGCCGCACCGAGCGGGGCGATTGCGAGGGAACGTCGCGCACGAGGAGCACGCGCAGCAGGAGCAGTGCCGCCAGGGCCAGGATGAGCAGGCCCACCACCCACTCGCCCGTGGCGAAGAGGACGATCGCGAGCACAATCGAGAACAAGGCGCTGAAAAGTCGCGCCATCCGGATGCGCTGCTGCATAAGGCTCCGTCTCAACTAGAGTCTGGTTCGTTGACGACCAGGATTCGGGGTCCTGTCGAGCGCATAGTATGCCGGACGTGGCCTGTGAGGATTGATGCGAGCGTTTTTCGGTGAGCGCGGGCTGAGAAAACGGGTCACCGCGCTGCCGCTGCGGCGGTGGGCGATGTTCGGGATCCAGACCGCCGTGATGCTGACCTGGCTGATCTACGTGCTCGTCGCGGGAGAACTGGACCGGGCGATCGACAACTGGGAGTCGGCCGTGACGATGATCTTCGGGTCGTTCATCGCGGGCTCGTCGCCGGGTGGGGCCGGGGTCGTGGCGTTCCCGGTCTTGACGAAAGTGCTGGACGTACCAGCCGAGATCGCGCGCAGCTTCACCTTATCGACGCAAGCGCTGGGAATGACCTGCGCGGCCTGTGCAATCGTCCTGGCGCGGCGACACGTGGAGTGGCGGGCGTTGGTGGTAGGTCTGCCGGTCGGGACCGCGGGATTCCTAATTTTCCTGTTCCTGCTGGGTGAGCCAGACCGGGCATTCTGGCCTTCGACGCTGTCCGCGGGGTTGATCAAGGTCACCTTCACGCTGCTGCTGGCGGCGATGGCCGTCGCGATGCTGCTGCTCCGGCGCGAGGACGACATGGGGCAGCAACAGGTGCCGCACTGGAATCGCCGTGTCTGGGGGGGAATGGTGCTGATAGCGTTCGTGGGGGGTGGCATCTCGGCCTGGACGGGGGCCGGGGTCAACGTGTTGGTCTTCCTCTTCCTCGTCGTCATGGCCGGGCTGCACCCCCGCGTTGGGATTCCCACCAGCGTGCTGCTGATGGCAGGCATCTCGATCGTGGGGCTGGTGACGTTGGGTTTCCTTGACGGGCAGTTCGACATTGGGCTGTCGGCGGACGGGGAGCGCGTGATTGCGCTGGAGGGGCGGGCGTTCGGGCCGGTGGAGGCGTCTCGCTACGACCTACGGGGGCTGTGGCTTGCCGCGATCCCGATCGTCGCCTGGGGGGCGCCGTTGGGGACATGGGTCGTAACGCGGTTGCGTGAGGATCTCTTGGTCACGTTCTTGGGATTGGCGGCGCTGGTTGAGGTGGTGTCGACGTTCGCCCTCGTCGACCAGTTGCACCACGACACCGCGCTGCTGGCGTACGCGATCGTGGGGCTGGTGGTGGCTGTGGCGGGGGTGGTTCTGCTGCGGCGGCACCGCGTGTCGATTTTGGGGCTGCCCGTCGACGGCGACGCCTAGCTCCTGCTTGGGCAGGCCGAGGCTTCTGTTATTGCCTCGGCAAGCCCAGGCCGCGCGTGGCGATGATGTTGCGATTGATCTCCGACGTACCGGCCGCGATCGTGAGCGGAATCGAGTTGAGGTACTCGAGCGGCAGTCGACCGCCGAGCGGCGCGTAGGGCATGCCCTCGGTCAGCATGCCGCTCAAGCCGAAGGCGTTGATCATGTGGGTCAGGCGCTGGTTGAGCTCGCCGCCGTAGGCCTTCGACATCGACGCTTCATAGTTCGGCACCTGGCCCTGGCTCTGCATCCAGGCGACGCGGTAGGCCATCAGCCGTCCGGCCGCGAACTCGATGTGCAGATCTGCGAGCTTGTGGCGCACGGCGGAGTCGTCACCCAGGCGTCGACCAGCCATGGCGGTGCCCTCGGGCAACGGCTTCGAGGCGAGGGCCGTGATGTCTTCGAGCAGCCGCACCCCGGCCACGACGCGGCCGATGCCGGAGCGTTCGAAGTCGAGCGTGGTCGTGGCGACGTACCAGCCGCGGTTCTCCTCGCCCACGAGCCACTTGGCGGGCACGCGCACGTCCTCGAAGAAGACCTCGTTGAAGTGGGAGCGGCCGGCCATGTTGACGAGCGGCCGGACGGAGATGCCGGGGCTCTTCATGTCGGCGACGAAGAAGGAGATGCCGCGGTGCTTGGGGGCATCGGCGTCGGTGCGAGCAAGGAAGAAGATGTAGTCAGCGTGGTGGGCGCCGGAGGTCCAGATCTTCTGGCCGTTGATGATGTAGTCGTCGCCGTCGCGGACAGCGCGGCACTGGAGGGAGGCCAGGTCGGAGCCGGAGCCTGGCTCGGAGAAGCCCTGGCACCAGACGATCTCGGCGTCGCGGATTTTCGGGAGGAAGAAGTCGCGCTGCTCTTCGGAGCCGTGCAGCATGAAGGTGGGGCCGACGCGGTCGATGCCCTGGTCGTAGGTGGGGGCGCGGTAATAGGCCATGGTTTCGTTGAAGAGGGCCTGGCGGATGGGGCCGGCCTCGGCGCCGCCGAACTCCTTGGGCCAGCCCAGGGTGCGCCAGCCACGCTCGCCCAGTTTGGTGGAGAAGTCGCGCGTGAAGGCCCAGCGGGCGGCGTCGGCGGCCCCGTCCTCGGCGATGCCTTCAGGCGTATCGGCCCAGTCGGCAGGGAGGGCGTCGTCGAGGAAAGCGACGACGCCCCGTCGGAAGGCTTCGTCGTCGGGGGAGAATTTGAAGTCCATGGGGGCTCCTATGCCGCACGAAACCTTACCAGGCGGCTAGGCCAACCGGTCGATGCGTCAGACAAGCCCATACCGTACGCTCAGCAAGAACCAATCTCCTGTGAGTACTACCTTGCCCGACGCCGCCACCGTCTATAGCGAGATTCTTCAGTGGTCCGAAGATCGGCCGCTCTGGATCCGTGACGCGCTCCGCCGGATCATCACCAAACCAGGCTAGAGGAGGCGGACTACGCGGCATTCTGGGCAGCCGCGCAAGCGTCCACGTCCG
>CAUYZA010000002.1:0-38730 GCA_963577225.1 Dehalococcoidia bacterium
AGATCTGGGCCCAGGCCCAGAAACTCGAGTGGGGCGCGGTCTGGCCAGCGTGAAGTCAGTCGAACACGACCTCGACCAAGGGAGCGCCGTCGACCCAGGTTTGTAGATCGTCGTTGATCACCTCACGCAGTTCCTCGGCGGCGCCGAGGACGCGCGCCTTCTCGGCGGCGTCGGTCACAGCCACGGCCTGGGCCGGCAGATCGGCCTGCGCCGACTCCTTGAGATGGAACGTCATGGCCGGGTTGGCGAGCAGGTTCGCGTACCACGATCGAGGACCGGGCTGCCCGGTGATGTAGTAGCGCCCGTCGACCCGGTGGTACCAGATCTCAATCCGCTTCGGTTCGCCGGAGTTGCGCCCGGTGGTCGTGATGTCGACAACCTTGTCGCTGGCAAGCGCTGCTGTCGCTGCGTCGTCCATGGTTCTTTCTGCTTTCGGCTGGGCCTCTGGGGTTGGAGCCCCAAGGCTGACTACTCGGCGTCCGCCCGGACGCGGGTCGCGGCCGCGACTTGGTCGGCTCGCATGAAGTTGACCTGGTCGAACGACTGCATCGCTTGAATCAACTGCTCCACCATCGCCAGCCGGCCGGGCCGGCCAATGATGTACGGGTGCATCGTCAGCGTGAACGTACCGCCGCGCGCGTGGAATTCCTTGAACGCCGCGAGCCAGGTGTCGTAGACCTGCGCCGGCGAGGCCATCAGGCGGCGCCCATCGGAGGGTCCAAAGACGAAGTAGGGGTAATCGTCCAGCGACCAGTGGATCGGGAGCTCCACCAAGCCGCTCTCCAGCAGGTGTGGCGCGTCGGAGCCCATCAGGCTGGAGTCGTAAGCGAAGCCGCGCTCGGCGAGCAGGGCCTCGGAGTGCGCGCTCAGTTCCCAGGACGGGGAGCGGTAGCCAACCGGCGCCTGGCCGGTGACGCTGCGCAACGACTCGATGCCGCGGTCCAAGACGGCCGCCTCCTCCTCGCGGTCGAGTGTGGCCGGCGGTTCGTGCAGGTAGCCGTGGTGCCCCACCTCGTGGTCCGCGGCGGCGACTCGCTCGACGATGCGCGGGTAGCGGTCGGCGATCCAACCGGGAATGTAGAACGAGGCGGGAACGCCGACGCGCTCCAGCATCGCCAGCACGTGCGGCGCTCCCACGCTGGGCCCGTACTCGCCGAACGATCGTGCCGAGGGAAGATCTTCGATCCGCGGATTGCGGTTGATCATGCCCGACGGCCCATCGAGGTCGTAGGAGATGACGACGGTGCAGGTGCCCGCCGAGTCGGTCGGATTGAGCGAGGCGCCGCAGTGCAGGCAGAAGCGCTCGTCGTCAGGACGTTGGGCGGCGCAAACGTGGCACTCCATCGCTAGTCACCCATCGCTAGTCGAACGCGGCCAGCACCTCGGCGTCGAGGCGCTCGTACAGGCGCGGGTTGTTGGGGATGCTCTGGAAGATCGCCTGGTCCGCACCGGCCTCTTCGTAGGCGCGGATCACGCTGATCACGTGCTCGGCGTTGCCGATCGCCATCTGAGCGCGTTCCTCGTCGCTCGCTTGCGGCGCGAAGGTCTGGCGCAGCCGCTCGGCCTTCGCTTCATCGTCCTGCAGCGCGACGACCATGAAGGCGGTCTTGCTGATCTCGGCCGGATCGCGACCGACGTCGGCACAGTGCCGCTCCAGAACCTCGATCTTCTGACGCAGCACGGCCGGCGAGCCGCCCACGTTCATGATGTCGCCGTACTTGGCGAGCGTGCGCAGCGTTCGCTTTTCGCCGCCGCCGCCAACCATGATCGGAATCGGCTGCTGTCCGGACTGGCGTGGGGCGAAGGGGGCGTTTTTGAGCTGGTAGTAGTGCCCCTCGAAGTTGACCGGGCCGTCCGCCCTCAGCAGCGCGCGGATCAAGGCGCAGGCTTCTTCGAGCCGGTCGGAGCGCTCCTTCAAGCTGGGAAAGTCCCAGCCGTAGGCCTCATGCTCGCGCTCGTGCCAGGCAGCGCCGATGCCGAGGATCGCGCGGCCGGTCGCCATGGCGTCCAGCGTCGCCGTCATCTTGGCGAGCAGCGCGGGGTTGCGATAGGTGTTGCCGCTGACGATCGTACCCAGCCGGAGCGTGCTGGTCACCGCGCCGATCCCGGCCAGGGTCATCCAGCCCTCCAGGCAATCGCCGGTCTCGTCCATGAAGGCGAGCGGCGGCACGAAGTGGTCAAAGGTCCAGGCGCTGTCCCAGCGGCCCTGGTCCATCACTTCGGCGACTGCTCGCATCTGTTCCCATGAGGTCTGGTTGCCCGGTATCTGCGTTCCAAACAGCACGCCTGCTGCCTCCCGTCTTTCCTGCTACCCGATGCTTACCGCTGCCTGCCCTACCACTGCTTCCCGATGCCGCCGCGCGCTCCGTAGAAGCCGGACGGCCAGTTGCGACCGGTGACCATGGCCTTGTCGATGTCCTCTTCCGTCGCGATGCCAGCTTCGACGATCGCGTCGGCCTCGCGCCGCGCGGCCGCGAAGATGCGGTTGAGCAGGAAGCCGTACGTCTCCGGCGCGTCCTTCACCATCGAGACCGCTTTCCCCGTCGCCTCCGCCAGCTCGCGTGCCGAGTCGATCGTGTCCTCGCTGGTTTCGGATGTATAGATCACCTCGCACATCTTCATCGTGGGCACGGGGTTGGAAAAGTGCATGCCCACGACGAGCGGCTTGCGCGCCTCAGCGACATCGCGAGCGATGTCGGCGATCACGAAGCCAGACGTGTTCGAGGCGAAGATGGCCTCCGGCTTGACCGCCTGATCCAGCTCCTTGAAGACCTCCTGCTTGAGCTCGAGCTTCTCGGGCACCGCCTCGATCACGATGTCGCAGTCCGCCAGGCCCTCGATCTCGGTGGTGAACGAGATCCGCTCCATGGCGGCCATCGCGTCGTCGAATTTGAGCTTGCCAATCTCGACGGCGCGCTTGATTCCCCACTTGCTCTCGAACAGCGATTCGCGTGTCGCGCCGATCATCTCGTCGCTGATGTCGCGCACGACGACGTCGAAGCCGGCGATCGCCGCGACCTGTGCGATCCCGCCGCCCATCACCCCACCGCCAAGTACCCCCACGGTTCGGATCTGATCGAATTTAATCACCTGCTCCTGTCGTTTCGCCGTCGCATACTACCGCACCGGGTGCCTCAGAGCGGCCCGCCGCGACCTTGGGAAGCGGCGCAGGCCAAACCGTCGACTTGTGCCGCTCGTACGAGCCACTAATGATCTCATCTCACGTCATCCCCTTGCCGAACAGAGTTCGCTCACGACGGTTGCTGGCGTTCGGGATAGCGTTGACCGCGGCGCTAGCGGTCGCGTGCGGGGGCGGGTCCGATCGAGCGGCCGCCGGTACCGAAGCCGGTGTGTCGAGCAGCGACGCCACAGCGACAATCGCCGCCGCGGCGACCGACGCCGGCGCCGAGCAGGATCCGGTCGCGAGCGACGAGCTGGTTGCCTATTTCGATCAGATCCAGACACTCTTCCGTGAGTACAATGCGGTCTGGGACGAACTGGATGATGCCCGGACGGCCAATGAGGATCTCGTCGTTTGGTTCAGTGATCTCTTCGCGGGCAGGGCGCCGTTGCAGCGCGACTTCCTGACGCGATTCGACGAGATCCGTCCGCCGTCGGAGGTGGCCGTGATCCATGCCGACATCCTCACGACCGGGTCCGCATTGGAGCTGGCGAGTGATGATCTCGCCGCGAGCCTGGGCGCGATCGGGACCCTGCAGGAGCTCCAAGCACTGCAGGAAGATCTCGAAGTCGGCGCCGACGGCTACGGCCTTCTATTGCGAGACTTCAACGTCGCCTGTTTCCCCTTGCGGGGGGTCGCGGGCACGCACGAGATCCCGCTCGACGTCCCATTCCGCTGCCCGACTATCCCCCGCTTCGACCCCGACGCGCCGCTTGTGGCCCAGCCCGAACCTCTCCCTCCGATCGATCACGACCCGTTCCTCGCTGCCGATGTCGACGAGACCGCCTTCGGCGACGCCGTGATTCGAGACAGCTCCGTGCCCGACTTCGCCCCGATCGACTGGCGCACGGATTGGGGCGTGCGCACGGTGGAGTTCTTCGAGATCTCGCCGGGGGTCCACCGCGTGACGGCATTCCCTCGCTGGACTCGCCGCATTTCGTGGACGTGGCCGCGGCGGATGAGATCTACCAGGACAACTCGCCCGTGATCCAGCTTGAGGTCAACGGCGATGTGCGCGCCTACGGCCTGGACATCCTGGTCTGGCACGAGATCGTCAACGACGTGGTGGGTGGCGTTCCCGTCGCGGTCACCTTCTGTCCGCTCTGCAACTCCGCGATCGCGTTCGACCGGCGGCTCGGCGCGGAGGCGTTCGAATTTGGTACGCCTGGCCTGCTGCGCAAGAGCGACCTCGTGATGTACGACCGCACCACGGAGTCGCTCTGGCAGCAGATCGGCGGCCGCGCCATCGTGGGGCTCATGGTGGGCGCGCGGCTGGAGCCGTTGCCCGCTCCGGTCGTGTCCTGGGGCCAGTTCAAGAAGTCGTTCCCCGACGGCCTCGTGCTTTCGCGGCTGACTGGTTTCGTCTTCCCCTACGGCGAGAACCCGTACACTGGCTACGACAGCTTCGAGCAGCCCACGGACACCAGCCTCGACGGGACCAGCAGCGGCGGCGACGACCGCCTCAGCGTGTTCGACCGCGTCGTCACGATCGAGGCGGGTGCCGACGTGGTGGCCTACCCGTTCTCCGCACTGCGTGAGAAGCGTGTGATTGAGGACGAACGGGACGGGCGTCCACTGGTCGTCTTCTGGACGCCGGGAGCGTCGTCGGCGTTGGACCAGGCACTCGTTGACGATGGCCGCGGCGTCGGCTCGACGGGGGTCTTCGAGCGCCGTTTGAATGGGGAGTTGATGGTCTTTCAACCCAACCCGGACGATGCCCAGACGTTTATCGATCAGGGGACGGAGTCGACTTGGAACGTCTTCGGTCGTGCGGTGGCGGGGCCGCTGACGGGGGCGCAGATGGAGCCGTTCGTGCACGGCAACCACCTCTGGTTCGCCTGGGCCGCGTTCCAGCCCGACACGATCGTCGTGCGGGGCTAACCGGCCAACGAACACTGCCGATCTTGGCCCGTCCGCAGCGCGCCGGACGCCGTTTTCGCGCTGCAGCCGCTAGGTGTCGCATCCACGTCCCTGTTCGTAGTCCGGTACCCTGCGAAGGTATCCGTCCCCTGGTCAGGAGGCGGGCTCCGAGCGGCGCCTGGCGCCGCCGGGGGCTGAGGCAGCGATGCTGGATACCGCCCTCAAGCGCAAGCGGCTGATCGGCATGCTGTTTCTCGGCGTGCTCCTAGCCCTCTTTGTGAGCTTCAACCGCGCGCCCAAGCTGGACACGGTGCGTGAGGACATCGACATCACCGCCGGTGTTGCCATCGCCGAGCGCGCGGAAAACTTGCCGACCAGTGCTGAAGTCAGTGCCGCCGGTGCGGGTCTGGGCAATAGTGCCGCGGCGCTGGCGCTGCTTTGCTTCCAGGGCTTCTGCGCCCGCCCGGCTCCAGAGACTTCCTTTGCTTCGCGCTGGTGGGACTTCTCCTCCGAGTACCTCCAACTTGTCACGATCGGGATGGTGTTCGCGTTCCTCGTCGCCGGCTTGACTGAAGTCTTCCTCTTCCCGCGCGACCAGATGGCGGGATTCCGGGCCACCGGTTGGAAGGGCTCCTTACAGGGGATCCTGGTTGGCGCGCCGATGACGCTCTGCTCGGCTTGTATCGTTCCCATCGCGAACGCGCTGGGCCGGGGAGGTGCGCGGGCGGAATCGATCGTGGCGACGGTGCAGGCTTCGTCGACGCTCAACTTGCCCGCTTTGATCATGCTCCTCGTCGTCTTCACGCCCACCATGGCTGGCGCTCGAATCGGGATTAGCGTGATCGGAGCGCTGGTGTTGGGGCCGGTCGTCGCGTACTTCGCCGGCCGGCACGGCCACGATGCCGAGCCGCCGATTCCCGTCGTGGAGTTGCCGGAGGATCGGGCCTGGTGCTCCGTCCTGCGCAACGGCCTGCGTGACTGGCCTCGCGCCTCGCTCGGCTACTTCATTCGCCTGGGCCCGATCATGGTGATCGCGGCGCTGCTGAGCGGCTTGGTGATTCAGTTCGTCGACGAGTCCACGGTCCAGCAATTCCTCGGCAACAACGTGCAGGGCATCGCTCTCGCGGCGTTGATCGGCATCCTGATCAACGTGCCGCTGCTCTTTGAGATCCCGCTGGTCGCGTTGCTGCTGGTGATCGGTATGGGCGAGGCGCCCGCCGCGACGATGCTCTTCACGGCCGCCGCCGGCGGGCCGATCACGTTCTGGGGGCTCGCGCGTGTCCTGCCCAAGCGCGCCGTGTTCAGCTTCGGAGCGGGGACCTGGGCGCTAGGCGTGGCAGCCGGCCTCGGGGTCTTGGCGCTGATTGCCACCGGCGCCGTGGGGGAGATCGGCTTGCGCGACGGGGTGGTCGCGGCGGCGTCGAGCGAGGAGGAAACGGACGGCGATGCAGAGAATGTCGACGACGTGGAAGCTGCGCCGAGCGCAGACCAGGCGGAGGCTACCATGCAGCTCCCAAGCGACTGGGATGGCCCGACGTTCAGCGAGGTGAGCGCCGAAGCTGGGATCGACTACCGACAGCTGGCCTCCCTCGAGGCGGGCCAGTGCGTGATGCCGGGGCTTCGGTTCTGCGAGACGGACGGGATGACGGGCGGTGCCGCCACCGCAGACTACGACAACGATGGCTGGCCCGACCTCTACGTGACACGGCTGGACGGCCCTGATCTCTTATATCGCAACCTGGGCAATGGCCGCTTCGAAGACCGCACTGCGGACGCCGGTCTGGACATCGACCTGGCGACCAACGGCGCCGTCTGGGGCGATTTCGACAACGACGGCGACGCCGACCTGTTCGTGACCACGATCGGCTTCACCCGTTTCCACCTCTTCATCAACGACGGCGCGGGACACTTCAGCGAAGAGGCAGTCGATCGTGGCGTGGCGGTGGACACCGGGGAGCAGCATATCGGCTTCAGCGCCGCCGTTGGCGACTTCGACCGCGACGGCTGGTTGGACCTGCACACGACGGAGTGGGGCTCGTACCAGTTCCTCAATGGCGCACCCGCGCATGCCCGCCTTTTGCGCAACCGCGGGGCGGAGGCGCCGGGCTACTTCGAGGATGTGACCCAGACGGCCGGCGTCGCGCAGGACGATGTGGTCTCGCAGACCGGGTTCGAACGACGGCGCGGCGCGTACGCGTTCGCTTCCGCCTTCGTCGATCTCGATAACGACGGCTGGCCGGACCTGGCCATCGCCTCCGACTTTGGCAAGAGCCGCCTCTATTGGAACAATCGTGACGGGACGTTCACGGATGGCACCCTGGCCGCGCCTGTGGGCTCGGACGAGAACGGCATGGGCTCCACGTTCGGGGACTACGACGGCGACGGGGATCTCGACTGGTTCGTGACCTCGATCCGCGATCCTGATTTCCTCTGCGCGGGCTTCCCGGCCACCGGGGATACCGACGGTGCGCTGGAACAGCAGTGCGAGTGGGGATCGACAGGTAACCGCCTCTATCAGAACGACGGGCAGCGCGGCTTTGTCGATGTCACGGATGAGGCGCAGGTGCGCGACGGTTTTTGGGGCTGGGGCGCGGTCTTCCTCGACTTCGATAACGATGCGGACCTGGACCTGGTCATGACGAACGGCGTCGATTTACCGGGCACCGGACCGCACGCGGCCTATCGCACGGATCCGATGCGTCTCTGGGCCAACGACGGGCGTGGCCGGCTACAGGAGCTCTCGTTAGTCGCGGGAGTCACGGGCACTGCAGCCGGCAAGGGGCTGCTGACCTTCGACTATGACCGCGATGGTGATCTGGACGTGTTCGTCGTCAACAACGCGGGCGCCCCGGCGCTCTACCGCAACGACGGCGGCAACGAGAGCTCCTGGCTCCGTGTTCGCGTCGTGGGGGAGCAATCGAATCGCGACGGCGTTGGGGCACGCCTTGAGTTGCAGGACACGGCGGCGTCAGCTGTCCAGCTGCGCGAGGTCGGCGTGCGCAGCCACTTCCTGGGGCAGAGTGAGTTGACCGAACACTTTGGACTGGGCTTCGGTGCCACAAGCGTAGCGATGCTGACAG
The DNA here is from genome assembly GCA_963577225.1 of Dehalococcoidia bacterium. GTDB lineage: Bacteria > Chloroflexota > Dehalococcoidia > Bin125 > Bin125 > JAPUIR01. The sequence continues at coordinate 8,122 of CAUYZA010000002.1, forward strand.
TGACCTGGCCGGCCTCGGGTCTGACGACCGTGCTGCGTGACGTGCCGGCCAACAGCACGATCGTGGTGCGTGAAGGCGTGGACAGCTTCGTCATCGACACCGTTGCCCAAGCTGCCGTCGGCTGAACGTCACTCGCGTTTCTGGTCGGCCTGCGCGTTAGGTGGGGAGCGAGGTTCGTCGCGTGACTCGCGGTTCGGTCCCCGCGCGGCGGATCGGTCGTTCGATGACAGCTCGGCGGCCGGCCTGAGGGTCTCTCGCACGAAGACGATCATGATTCCCGCCCCCACCAACCCCACACCGCCCACCATGAACGCGGCGGCGCTCAACGTCGCGGCCTGCGTGACGAAGCCGATTGTGAACGGCGATGCAACTCGACCGAGGTCGCCCATCAGACGCCACGCGCCGAGGAACTCGGCCGGGCGGTCGCGCGGCGCCAGATCCGTGCCCAGCGTCATATTGATCCCGCTGCCCAGGCCGTTGCCCACGCCCGCCAGCAGGCCGACGACCAGCAGCCAGCCGAGCGAGTCCGCCGTGGGGATGAGCGCGATAGCCACCGCGAGGACGAGGATGCTGGGCACCGCCGACCACTTGCGCCCGAAGCGGTCCATCACCACCCCGACCGGGTAGAAGAATGTCATGTCGATCGCGGATCCCACGCCGAAGATGATCCCGATCTGAGCGACATCGAGTCCGATGTCATCGCCCCGCAGCGGGATCAGGATCTCGCGCGCCCCCCGCAGCAAGGCCAGCGCCACCATCACACTGCCCGCGGTGAGGAAGGTGCGCCGATGCTGGACGACGGTGCGGCCCACGCGTCGATAGATGCTGACGTCCGGTTCAAGCGGGGCCGCGAGCTGGGAGCTGGGCATGAAGGCGATCACGAGCCCAACCGAGGCGGCGCAGGCCACCGCCTGGAGGATGAACGTGGCGCCAAGCCCCCACTGCAAGCCGATGAAGCCGCCCAACACTGGACCCACGAAGAGTCCGATGCGATGGGTCCCGCCGATCAACGAGAGCGCCCGTCCCCGGCGTCGCAGGGGAACGCGTTCGGCCATGAACGCGAGCCGTGCCGTCATGAATAGGGCAGATCCCGCCCCGATAATCAGCACAGCGATCGCCAGCGCGGCCGCCCCGTCGCTCAGAAAGCCGGCCACCCCGGCCACGACGAGTGCGATTCCGGCTACCCCGATCGTAGGGCGGTGTCCGAAGTGGGCGCTGGCCACACCGGCCGGGACGTCGAGCACGGTCATGCCGATCGCGCGCATCGCCACGACGACGCCAACGAGCCCGTCGCCAGCGCCCAGGTCGCGCGCGAGCAGAGGGATGACGGGGGTGACGGCGCCAATCCCCACCGCGAAGAGAAAGGTAGGCAGGTAGACCGGGAGCGTCAGGTCGTGCAGCCGGAAGTCGGCGGGCCGGGAAGCGGGATCGGAAGGGGAACTGGGCACGATCGCAGTATGTCGGATCGCGGTTCGCCGTCCATCAGGGGGACGGAACGGGTTCGCCTGGATTTGGATGCGGGCGGCCTGGGGGCGGTGCTCCGGGTGGCCGCTCCGGCTCTTCTCGATCAGCCTCAGCGGCCCTGAAAGCTGGGTTGGCGTTTTTCAATGAAAGCACGGCCGGCCTCGGCCGCGTCCTCCGTGCCGCCGCTGAAGACGTGACGCTGTGCCTCCCGGTCGAGCAGCTCCGCGAACGAGACGTGGTCTGCGTCATTGAGGTTTTGCTTGATCAGGCCCTGCGTGATCGGAGCGGCGGCTGCCAGTCGCTGGGCGATCTCCTGCACGCGAGACAGCAGTTCGTCGTTGGCGAAGACGTCGGACACGAGTCCAAGCGACTTCGCCTCCTCGGCGTCGATCGCGGCGGAGAGGTAATAGAGCTCGCGGGCCTTGGCGGGTCCAACGATGCGCGGCAAGGTCCACGTCCCGCCGAAGTCGCCGGCCAGCCCGGCGTTACTGAAGGCCGTGATGAACTTGGCCGACTCGGCCGCGTAGCGCAGATCCGTCGCGCAGGCCCAGGAAAGGCCGGCTCCGGCGGCAGCACCGTTGACGGCGGCGATGGTCACCTTTGGCATTTCGCGGAGTAGCTGTGACGAGCGCATGTAGGCGCGCAGCACACCGGTGCGACGCACGGCTGGACCGTCACCCAGCGTGCCGGTCGCGGAAAGGTCGCCCCCCGCGCAGAAGCCACGCCCTTCGCCGGTCAGAATCAGGGCGCGCACATCGTCGTCGGCGGCCGCGTCCTCGATTGCCTGCAAGGTCCCCGCGAGAAGTTCGCCGTTCATGGCGTTCAGTTTCTCGGGACGGTTCAGCGTGATCGTGGCGACGCGATCCCGGACTTCGTAGCGAACGACGTCCGCTGTCGATGGGGACATGCCTGGCTCCTTCGTGCTGGTGACGCAGGACATGCTACGTCTGATTGCGAGCGCATGCCTTGGGCCGGCACCGGGCCGACTTCCGTTGACCCAGCCACGTCCCGATGATCGGGACCGCTCACGTGCGGGTTCGCAAGAGGACCCAAGGAGGATGAATGTGGCCACCGATCAACAACTCGAACTGATGCGTTCGATCCCACTCTTCGCGGAGGTTGGCAAGCGCGACCTCAAGCGGCTGCCGGAGTCGGCCGTCGTTCGGCAATACGGCCCGGGTGACGAGATCTTCGAAGAGGGTCAGCGAGGCGTTGGCATGTTCGTCATCGTGCAGGGCGATGTGGAGGCGACACGGCAGGGCACGAAGGTGGCTGATCTCGTGCCCGGCACTTACTTCGGCGAGTTGGCCCTGTTTGAGGATGTACCCCGCAACGCCACGGTCCGCGCCAAGACCGACGTGACCTGCCTCGTCTTTCGACGCTGGGATTTCCTGGCCGAGCTGCGACATGAGCCGACCATGGCGCTGCAGATGTTGGGCACGACGATCCGACGCCTGCGCGATACGACCGAGCAGCTCGTCGCCGCGCAGGGCGGCGTCGTCGACGCGGACTAGAGCGCCGACGACTCTCTGTTCGCTACGGCTAGACTCGGCGCGGAGAGCAGCTGAGTTCCGAGGGGACCGACCTGCCATGTACGAGTTGATCCTTCGCGGCGGCACCGTCGTGACGCCTACACAGACCGCGGACTACGACATCGGTATCCAGGGCGAGACGATCGCAGCGGTCGCGCAGCCCGGCTCACTCGACGACGAGGGAGCGCGCGTGATCGACGCCAGCGGCAAGATCGTGTTGCCCGGTGCGATCGAGCCACACGCCCACATCGCGACGCGGGTCAATCTCGAATGGACGGGCCAGGAGCCCAACGTCTACACTCAATCGCCGGAAGCAGCGAGCCGCGCGGCGCTGTTCGGCGGGGTGACGTCGATCGTCGACTTTGCCCCCGCTGGGCGAGCGGACCAGGACGGTAATCGCCCCAGCATCATCGAAGACGTCGAGCTGCGTCGGGCGGTCTTCGAGGGGCACTCCTACGCCGACTTCAGCTTCCACTACATCCTGACCGGCGACTTCCCCGACGAGACGCTGGCCGGGATCGGCCCAGCCGTGGAGGCGGGGATCGCGTCGTTCAAAATCTTCACAACCTTCGGGGCGCGGGTGCCGTACGGACGCCTGGCCGACGCCTGTGCCGAGGTTGCGTCGCACGGGGGCATCCTGGCGATCCACGCTGAGGAAGATGAGATCGTCGTGCGCACGCGCGAACAGCTGATCGCCGACGGGCGCGACGAGGGCTATAACTTGCCGCTCGTGCACAGCAACCTCTCGGAAGATGTCGCCTTTCGCACCGTGATTCGGATCGCGCGGCATCATGGCGCGGCGATCTATTTCGTTCACGTCACCGCCAAGGAAGGCGTCGCCGCGATTGCGGAGGCGCGCGCCGACGGCCTGCCGGTCTACGGCGAAGCGCTGCATCACTACCTCCACTTCACCGCCGACGACTACCGCAAGCCCGAGGGCACGACGATCCACACGTACCCGTCGATCAAGTCGGCCGACGACCGTGACGCCCTCACCGCCGGCCTGCTCGACGGACGGCTGGCCACCACCGCGACCGATGAGTACACGACCTCTAAGGCGATCAAGCTGTCTGGCAACACGCTGGAGACCGTCTGCGGAGGGCACAACGGGATTGAGACCCGGGTCCCTGTCGCCTTCACGAAGCTGGTGCATGAGCGCGGGATGAGTCTCAATCGCTTCGCCGACGTCGTCTCCAGCAACGCGGCGCGCATTCTGGGCATGTACCCGCAGAAGGGGGCGATCCAGCCCGGCAGCGATGCCGACTTCGTTCTGCTCGACCCCGACGACCAGCGCACGATCCGGCTCGACGACCTCCACGCCGACTCGGACTACTCGATCTGGGACGGCTTTGAGACGCGCGGTTACCCCGTCACCACAATTTTGCGCGGCAAAGTCGTGGTGCAGGAGGGGGAGCTGTTGGGCTCCGTCGACGATGGGCGCTGGCTGGCGCGTCGGGTCGACCCGGCGGTGTTGGCGGGGCCGGTCGTCTAGGGCGCGTACGCTGAGACCATGGCGGCAGAACTGATCGACGAGTTGACGGCCCGCACGAAGTACTGGCATCGCCTGGCCGACGGCCGCGTCCAGTGCGACCTCTGTCCGCGCGCCTGCGCGCTACGGGACGGCCAACGCGGCTTCTGTTTCATCCGCGCCGCGCAAGACGGCGAGGTCGTGCTGACCTCGTACGGGCGGGCGAGCGGGTACTGCGTCGACCCGATCGAGAAGAAACCACTCAACCACTTCTTGCCCGGCAGTGCGGTGCTTTCGTTCGGCACAGCGGGTTGCAACCTGGGCTGCAAGTTCTGCCAGAACTGGGATATCAGCAAATCGCGCGAGTGGGACACGCTGGCCGATCAGGCGTCACCGCGACTGATCGCCGACGCCGCGCGGGAGCTCGATTGCCGCAGCGTCGCCTTCACCTACAATGACCCCGTCATCTTCCACGAGTACGCGATCGACGTCGCCGACGCGTGCCGAGCGTCGGGCGTGAAGGCGGTGGCCGTGACGGCGGGCTACGTCTGCGCCGAACCACGCGCCGAGTTCTATCACCACATCGACGCGGTGAACGTCGACCTCAAAGCGTTCGACGACGAGTTCTACGAGTCCGTCAGTTTCGCCGCGCTCCAGCCGGTGTTGGAGACGCTGGAGTATGTCCGGCATCAAACGTCGACCTGGCTGGAGATCACGACGTTGCTAATCCCCGGGCTGAACGACTCAGCCCAGGAGATCGATCAGCTCACCGACTGGATTCGCGACCACCTGGGCCCGGACGTCCCGCTGCACTTCACTGCTTTCCACCCCGATTGGAAGATGCTGGACCGTCCGCCCACTCCGGCCTCGACGCTGGTCGAAGCCCAACGCATTGGCCGCGCGAATGGGCTGCGCTACGTCTACACCGGCAACGTGCCCACCGCCGAGGGAGGCGAAACGCGCTGCCACGAGTGCGACGCCCTCCTGATCGACCGGCGATCCTACGACATCACCTCCTGGGAACTGGCTGAGGGAGGCGTCTGCCCACAGTGCGGGACGACCTGCGCGGGGGTGTTTGAGTCTCAGCCCGGAACCTGGGGCTCGCGACGCCTGCCGGTGCGGCTTTCCGACTTCGGTCGCTAAGCCTCTCACGGAAGGCTACAGCTCGCGTGTGACGCCCTCTGCGACGAGGCCGTCGATGGCGCCATCGTCGAAGCCCAGGCTCGCGAGGATCGGTCGCGCCTCGCTGGCAAAGGGGGGTGTCGCTGGGCCGGGCTGAAAGCCGCTGTGGTCCATCCAGACTGGTGGGGCGAGTAGTCGCACGTTGCCCAGGATGGGGTGCGGCAGATCGTGAAACATGTCGTTGGCCCGCGGCTGCTCATCTTCGAACAGTTCCATCGGAAGTTTGACGTCCGACACCGGCACACCAGCCTCGACCAGCACCGCCTGCCACTCGGCCGTCGGCCGCGCGCCGATCGTTCGCTCCGCCGTTTCCCGCAGCGCCTCGTAATGCTCCTCGTACTGCTCCGGGTGCTCCGCCTCCAGATGTGGATCTTCGAGCCCGATGGCCTTGATGAAGCGCGTGCGCAGGCCATGGCTGCCGCAGGCGATCGCGATCCAGCCGTCCGCGGTCGAGTAGGTGCGGAAGTAGACCTTGAGCATGGGCGAGGGACGAGTGGAGGGCAGGGTGGCGCGCTGGGCGTCGTAGGAGGCGCTGTCCGCGCGTAGCTGGGAGAGTTTGCCGAGCGCCTCTTCCTGGATCGGTCCGTCGACGCCGTCGACGCGCAGCATCTGATTGTTGTTCAGCGTCAGCGCCGCTTGCATCAGCGACATGTGGACCTGGCCACCCTTGCCGGTTCGCTCGCGCCGCAGCAGCGCCGCGCTGATGCCGAAGGCGAGCGACATCGCGCACATGTAGTCCGCCGCGACGGGGTCGCCTGGCACCGGCCGGCCTTCCGTGGTGCGTCCATTCGCCACCATCAGCCCGCTGCGTGCCTGGACGACGATGTCCATGCCCGGCAGCCCGGCGTCCGGTCCATAGCGTCCGAACGGCGTGACCTCGCCCGTGATCAGGCGCGGGTATTCGCGCGTCAGCGTGTCGGGGTCCAGTCCTAGATCCTCGGCCAGCCCGGGGCGGAAGTTCATCAAAGCGACGTCGGCCTCGCCCAGGAGGGCGGCGATGACCTGCTTCGCACCAGGCTCTCGCAGCGCCAGCGGTAGGGACTGCTTACCGCGATTGCGGGAGAGGTAGGTGCGCGTCTCGCCCGGCGCAAGTTGGCCCAGGCGCCGTACGGGGTCGCCCTCGAGCGTCTCGATCTTGATCACCCGCGCGCCGCCCTCCGCCAGCAACTGGGCGCAGAAGGGGACGGCGATGAACTGACCGAACTCGACGACGGTGACGCCGTCGAATGGCTGCTTGGGTGTCATCTTGCGGTTGCCTCCCTCAGGGCTCAGTGCCGGGCCGTCGTGGCCGCGTTCCAGGCTACGTCAGTTCTCGCTCGAAGGGCCATCAAGCCTGGTAGCCCGTCTCGACCTGCCCATCGCCGCCGGAGAATCCCATCGGCACGCCATCGGCGCGCCAGCAGGCAGCCCCCTCGATCCGACCATCGGGATGGCGGAGCAGGCCGTTCATGCCTCCGGCGACGGTGTAGACCTGCGCAACCGGGTGCTCGCGCCGCTCCATCTCACGTTGCAACTGCGAGACATCGTCGAAGCCCTGTTCCAGTTCCAGACCGCGGCCCCAGAGTCCAGGGGCCTCGACGGCCTCTTGCAAGCTCATCCCGTACGCCAGGACGTTGATCAGGCCCTGTGCGACCACGCCGAAGATGCGCAGGCCGCCTGGCGTGCCCAACGCCATCACCGACTGCCCGTCGCGCGTGACAATCACCGGCGACATCGAGGAGAGGATGCGCTTCCCCGCTGCGATCGAATTGGTCCGGCCGGGCACGGGATCCATGAGTTGCATGCAGTTGTTGAGCAGCACGCCCGTGCCCGGCACCGTCACCTTCGAGCCGAAGGCGTAGTGGATGGTGTTGGTCGTGGAGACGACGTTGCCTTCGCTGTCCATGGCGGTGCAGTGAGTGGTGGAATTCCCCTCCGGCGCAGGCGTGCCGGCGCCGTAGTCGCCCGAGCGGGCTAGATCGATTTCGGCTCCGCGTTCGGCGGCGTAGCCGTCGGACGTGAGCCACTCGAGGGGAACGGGTGTCGTCAGTGGATCGGCCATGTAGCGGAAGCGATCGGCGAAGGCGATCTTCATCGCCTCGGCCGTCGCGTGGACGGCGTCGGGATGGCCGAAGCCGAGCGATGGAATGTCGAAACCCTCCAGGATCTTGAGCATCTGGATGATGTGGGCGGGCCCGGAGGAGGGTGGTGGCGGCCCCGTAATCTCGTGTCCGAAGACGGTTCCCCGCACTGGCTCCCGCTCGACGATCTGGTACCCGGCGATGTCGTCCGTCGTGACCAGGCCACCGTTGGCGCTCATGTCGGCGGCGATCGCCTCACCCAGCGGCCCGTCGTAGAGGTAGTCGGGGCCTTGCTGCACGATCGATTCGAGTGTCTGTGCGTACTGCTCGCGCTGGATTAGGTCGCCGACTTCGGGCACGTGGCCGTTCGCCAAGAAGACTGCCGCACTGTCCGGGTAGCGCTCGAGCAGAGGCCGGCTGTTCGCGATCACCCCGCGTAGGTAGGGGGAGACGCGGAAGCCGTCGCGCGCGAAGCGGATCGCCGGCGGCGCCACCTCCGCCAGGCTGAGCCGTCCGTAACGCTCGATCGCGGCCGACCAGCCCTTCAGCGTTCCGCCGACGGCCACCGCGCGGTGGCCGAGCGCGTTGGCTTCGTCCCGCACCGCGTGATCCAGGCTGTCGGGGACGGGCTCAAACATGTCAGGCGTCGCGGCGTTGGGGACGGTGGCGTAGTTGTCGATCACCGTGCTGCGGCCGTCGGCCAGGCGGATGTTGACGAACCCGGCGCCGAAGATCGACACCATCATCGGCTCGACGACGGTCAGGGCGAACATCGTCGCCATGGCGGAATCCACGGCGTTGCCACCCCGCAGCAGAGTTTCGTTGTCCGCCAGGGAGGCCAACGGGTGATTCGAAGTCACCATCCCGCGCGTGGCGTAGGCGGCCTCTTTCCGAGTTGTGCCGCTGCCGCGTTCCAACATCGCCGATTCGACCTCCCGCGAGAGTCTACCGGCCTTCCACGATGGCCCTTGCGCACCCCCTGGGGAGCGGCCGATGATCAAGGGGCATGCCCGAGCCAGCGAGCGTCGGGCGCGCCGGGAGGCCCACATGCGTCGAGTCGCGTTCGTGTTCCTGATCGCTCTGCTGACGTTGCTTCCCCTGACTTTGGCGGCGCAGGCTCTCTCCCCACATAAGTTCTACGGCAGTGCCGATGTCGGCTCGCCCGCGCTGCTCAATGGCGCGGCGGCGGCCGACGGCACCACCTAATCGCGGTCAACCAGGACGGACAGGCGGTCGGCCGCGGTGTCGTGACCAACGGCACATGGGCCGTCGACGTCGACCCGCTCTCGGCGCGGACCGTGTACTTCGTGATCGGTGCCTCGTCCGGCAGCGCGCTATACGCGGTCGAAGGTGGTGGCTTCACGGAGGTCACCCTCTCGCTCAGCGGGAGCAGCTCGAACGCCACCATCGCGATCCGGCCCGGCTGGGAGCAATACACGATTCAGTCGGGCGACAGCCTACTTACGATCGCCGAGCGTTTCGAGCTGACCGAGGCAGAGGTATTGGAGCGCACCCCGCAGATCGCCGACGCTCACAACATCCAGTTCGGCCAAGTCATCTTCCTGCGGCAGCTGCGGTCGACCGACGTGGCTCCGGCGCCCATCGAAGAGCCGGTCTCACCGTTGTCCGAATCGTCAGGGCCTTCCGAACTGGACCTGGCGAACACGCTGCGGTCAGCTCTCGCAGCGCCTGTCCTGCCGGATACGGCGGCTGCGGACGCGATCGACGGCGGCGGAACCAACACGACGCTTCTGCTCGTCGGCGGCCTCGTTGTCATGCTGGTGGGTAGCTTCGGCGTGTGGTGGTGGCGTGCAAGCCGCCCCGACGCCGAGCCCGATGCGTGGGATGCGCACAAAGAGGTGCCGATCGTGGCCGATCATGTGGTTGAAGACGAGCCGGTCTGGCATGTCGAAAATCGCACCGGCATCGCCGCCTCGTTCCGCCCGGAGCCGTCCGTCGCTGAGCGGGTGAACTCCCAGATCGACTAGAGCTCCCGCCAGCCGCGATCGCCTACGACGTGAGCTCGATGTCGCCGAAGGCGCCGAACAGGCTGCTGCCGTCCACGATGGTCACCTCCGACGGGTCCGGCACAGCGGCGCGAATCGCCTCGCCGAAGCCAAACAGCTCGTAGACCAATTCGAACCGAACGGGGACATCGTCGATCTCGTCGCTGAATCCCAGCGAGAAGCGACGGACGCGCTCGTCTGCATCGACCCAGACGCTGATCGGTAGTTCGCTCAAGCCGCCCGGGATGTCCAGGAAGGCATTGGCGGTGCTGAATGGGTCCAGTCCTTCCCCGGCCGACGTTTCGGCAGCGGTCAGTAAGTCGAAGATGCCGTCGTAGCGAGTCGTCTCGACCCCGTCCCACGAATCGCTGCCGGTCTCGCGCAAGTCGAAGAGAGCGTCGAACGTCCCCAGATATCGCCCCGGCGCGACGAACCCCTCCAGGCCGGGAAGCTCTGTCGAATCCGTGGCCTCGATCTCTTCGAACGCCACCCAGTCCGTGGACGCGCCGAAGAGCTCGGCGAACAGAGGCCAACGCAGGTACAACGTGGTGCCGTCGATCACGAAGCTGATCGGCTCGTCGCCGAACAGGGCCAGGGCCCCGCCCAGGTTGCCGACCCCTTCCTGCGCGGAGCCGAGCGCCTCGAACAGCGCTCCGAAGTCCAGCTCCATCTCCACCAGACCGGCCTCGCCGTCGACGGCGCCACTGCCGCCCAGCGTCACTTCGCCCGGCAGCTCGGCAACGCCATCGAGCGTGATCGACCAGCGGAAGCGGTACGAGCTCTCCTCGATGGTGGTTCGGGCGGAGGCCGCAACGAACTGGGTGGTGGTGGTGCGGGCGGACGTTCTGGGGCGCGATTCGCCGTCGGAGTTGTTGGCTAGACGGAGCCCGTGTCGGGGGCTGTGCTGGCAGCGGCGTCGCTGTCAGCGTCATCGACGGCGCCAGTGGCCTGGGCCGACCCAGCCTGTTCGGCCAGGGCAGCGCTCGTTGCCTCGTCGGATTCGCTTGGGGCGTCTCCGGAACAGGCGGCCAGCGCCAACGCGGCGATCAGCAAGGTGAGCAGGACGAACGGTATGCGGCGCATCAATCGACTCCCAACGAGACGGCTGGTCTCGCTTCATTGTCGACGTGAGGCCCCACCCACTGCAGACGATGTCAGCGGGTGGGCCCTCCGGGGGGCTCGGTCGCAAGCGCTACCATCCTGCGGTTGAGTCAGTTGCCCAACGCGAGAGGCTGGAGGACAGGGATGAGCTACGAAACGATCTTGGTGGAGCGCCGGGGCCAGACCGAGGGCATCCTCTGGATCACCTTGAACCGGCCGGACCGGCTCAACGCATTGGTCTCGGAGCTCTATGCCGAACTGAACGAAGTGGTTTGGGCGGCGCGCGACGACCGTAGCGTGCGCTGCATCGTGATCACGGGCGCGGGGCGCGGGTTCTGCGCGGGCGCCGATCACAAGGAGCGTGGCGACCAGGCTCCGCCCGGCGGCGGACCGGACCTGGAGCACGGCCGGCAGCGGTTGATCCGCAACGCGCAGGCGCTGATCAATTTGCGCCGGATCGACGTGCCGGTCATCGCCTCGATCAACGGTGTCTGCGTGGGTGCGGGGTTCGACTTGGCTTGTCTCTGCGACATGGTGGTGGGCTCCACCGCCGCGCGCTATCAGGTCGCCTACGCCAAGCGGGGCCTCTACCCGGACATGGGCGGCTTCTGGAGCATCCCGCGCGCGATTGGTTGGAAGAAGGCCATCGAAATGATGACGACGGGCCGCTTCATGTCGGCAGAGGAAGCGCATGAGGCCGGGCTGACCAACTACCTGGTGGAGCCGGAGGACCTGGAGTCGAAGACGATGGAGCTGGCTGAGATGGTCGAAGCGGCGCCACCGATCGGCGTCAAGCTGGCCAAGCACCTCGCCTCGCGCACGCAGTACATGGATTTCGAGACCGCCATCGATTGGTCGGCGGGCACGGTTGGGGTGGTCGGGCTGTCGCAGGACCGCGAGGAGGGCGTGCGATCGTTCGTCGAGAAGCGTGAGCCTGAGTTCCAGGGCCGCTAGATTCGAGGCGTCGATATCCAGTCCGTTGTCGGGCCAAGCAATCCCGTTCGGCATCTACGAGGTGACGATCCGGGTCAAGGACCTCGGCAGGGCCCACGCGTTCTACCGTGAGATCTTGGGTCTGGAAGATGGTCTGTTGGTGGAGGAACGTGGGATGTACTTCCTGCGCACCCCCGGCAACCAGGGCATGGTCGTGCTGATCCAGGACGACGACGACTTCCTCAGCCAGCACTACGCGTTCAGCATCGACGAGGCGGACGTCGAGCGGACGCTCGACGCGCTGCGGGCGGCTGGGTGGAAGCGAAGGACCCCGTCTTCCACGACTGGATGCCGGGAACCTCGATCTACTTCTCAGACCCTGACGGGCACGACCTGGAGTTCTTCGCCCCGCGAGCGACGACGAAGCACTGAGCGAGGCGCCAGCCTGCGAAAGAACCCTCGCCGAGCTACGACAAGACGCCGCTCCCGCGCAGCTCGACCAGATCGTCGGCGTTGAGGCCAAGATCCGCGGTCAGAATCTCGTCGCTGTGCTCGCCCATCAGCGGCGCCCTCTCCATCGGCACCTCGCTTTTTGAGAGGCGGGGAGCGAAGCCCAAGAGCTTGATCTCGCCGTGCTCGGGATGATCCAGCGTGTGGATGAAGCCACGCGAGTTGAGGTGCTCGTCCGCGAACAGGTCCTTCGTGTCGAAGTTGGCGCTGCAAGGTACCCCCTTCTCACCCAGCAACCGCATCACCTCATCCTTGGTGTGCTGGCGCGTCCACGTGGCGATCTCTTCGTAGAGCGGCTCGGAGTTTTCCAGCCGCAGCTGCCCCGTCTCGAAGCGCGGATCGACGGCCAGATCTGGCCGCTCGATCGCGATGCAGAGCGTGTCCCACATGCGCGTGGTCACGACCATGATGAAGGCATAGTCGTTGGGCCCGAACGGCTTGCAGGGATAGAGGTTGACCGGGGCCGTGCTGCCGTTGCCCATGCGCGGGCTGGCCGCCTCGCCCCACTCGGCGCCGTTGGCGATGCGGGTGCGCATGAAGTAGGTCATCGCCTCTTGCATCGAGATCTCGATTAGCTGGCCTTCGCCGGTGCGCTGCTTCTGGACGTAGGCGGCCGTGATCGCGAGGGCGAGCTGGACGCCGGTGCCGGCGTCGCCGGTGGTCGGGCCGGGCAACATTGGCGGGCCGTCGGGCTCGCCCGTGACGGAGAATGCGCCGGCTGCCGCCTGGGCCACCATGTCGAAGCACTTGTAGTCGGCGTAGGGGCCGCTGGTACCGAAGCCCTTGAGACGGGCATAGATGATGCCGGGGTTCACGGTCTGCATGACCTCGTAGCTGATGTCGAGCTTCTCGACGACGCCGGGGCCGTAGTTTTCGACGAAGACGTCATAGTGGGGCGCCATCCCGAGCAGGATCTCGCGCCCGCGCGGCTGGCTCAGATCGAGCACGATGCTGCGCTTGTTGCTGTTCCAGTTGATGAAGTAGGGCGAATTACCCTGACCGAGGCGTACGCGGCGGCCCGGATCGCCGTAGACGGGCGGCTCGACTTTGACCACGTCAGCTCCCAGCCAAGCCAGCGCCTGGGTACAGGACGTCCCCGCCTCGTACTGGGTCATGTCCAGGATGCGAAGTCCTTCGAGTGCGCTCACGCCGAATCTCCCAACAATCCGAGGTTCATCCCAACCTGACCATGCTAGCGCGAGCCCCGCGGGCTATCCCCAGCGGGGGCTGTCCGAGCCGGGGTCCGGCGTCGATGGTAGAGGGGAGAGTCAGCCGCCCCGGACTGGGGCGGCTGTTGCATGGGGCATCTCATGCCCTGGTCCGCTCACCCCTGGGGCAGGCATGAACGCTGATTTCATGGTCCACACCTGGCGCACGTCAGAGTACTACTACCTGGTGACTCCGCCGGATCCGGAAGTCTACGAGGAGATCCGTCGGCTGGTGCCAGCCGATCGCCTGGACTATGACCCGCTGCGCAAGGTCTGGCGGATCCGCGGCGTCTACTGGCTCTCGCTCAAGCGTGCGTTGGAGGACCTTGGCTACGGACGGGTCCGCGAGCATCAGTCGCGCGCCTCCTACGAACAGTCCAACCCCGACACCGCAGGCGCCACGCTCGCGGCGCACAGCCACGAGGCCTTCCGAGACGCTGTTCCTGTTGCCCGGCGCGCCCGACTCCGTCGTGGAGGCGGCCTACCGCGCACTGGCACGGATCTACCATCCCCGACATGGGCGGCGACCCCCAGCGCATGATGGAACTCAACGAGGCGCGTGCCGCGATCAAGGCCAGCGCCTGACGCGACGGCGCCGACCCCGTCGGAGGCCAGCCGACTTAGCCGCCCTTGTTTGCCGTCAGCACGTCTGCTGCCAGCAGTTCCACAGCCGCGCTCTCCACTGCGGTGCCCTGGAAGAAATCCGCGTTCGTCGACGCGTAAAGCGTGACCTGGTTGGTGAAGGCGAAGTCCCGGAAGTCGTCCGCGCTCATCAGCCCGTGATCGACCGGCTCGTGCGCCTCCGCGACAGCGCTGCGCATGTCGGGCACGTCCCAGTGGCCAAGGTCCGTGCTCATGATCGCCCGCAGCTTCGCGTTGAAGGGGTTGACGCGGTCATCGAAGGCCCAGGCCGTCGTCGGGTCGTCCGCTTCGCAGCCGAAGTAGAAGTGCGGGATGAAGCGGTCGCGGAAGTCCTCGGCGCGCTCGATCTCCATTGGGGCGAAGTTGTCCTCGACGTCGTCGGGAGCGCCCCGCAGGTTCAAGATTCGCTCGAGCTGGTCGAGCTTGCCCTCCACCATCTCGCCGCCGTACTCCTCGAAGAGCTGCTGAATCAGCTCACGGTCCAGCTTGGCCGGGTCCAAGTGGGGCAGGTTGGGCGCACCGCGCTTCTCCCAGCGCGCGATCAAATCGGCGTAAAGGCGGCAGCCATGCGCCGCGCCACCCTCCAGTAGAGCGATCTTGAGCTCGGGGAAGCGACGCGTGACGCCGCCCATCAGCAGCGATTTGGCCAGCACCTCGCCGGCGGCGGCGAAGTGGCCGATGTGGTTGTACATGTAGTTCGACATCGAAGACCGATCGTCCATCCCCATGCCGTTGGAGTGCTCCGCCACCGCGAAGCCCAGCTCAACGCACTTGGCCCAGAAGGGGTCGTAGTCGTAGTCGCTGTCGATCGCGTAGCTGTCCAGCCAGGTCACGCGCGACGCGAGTTCCGGGTACTGCTCGGCTACGTCGGGTACCGGGCGTCGGACGTAGGCCGGGATCTGCGCGACCTTGTGGCCCAGCGACTTGGCGTGTTCGAGTTCGGCGATGCCCTCCTCCGGCGTGTGCAGCGGGATCGATGCAGCCACCGTCATGCGGTCGCTGAATTCGCCGTAGTAGTCGGCCGTGAACTTGTTGAAGGCGCGGCAGACGATCGGCCGTAACTCGTCGTTGGCGAAGGCTGGGAAGCCCAGGCCCATCGTGGGATAGAGCACGACGAAATCGAGCCCAACCTCGTCGAGCCGCTCGTAGTAGAGCTTGGGCAACATCGCCGTGGCGCGGTCCAGCGTGGACTCCGTGGGCAGCACCCACCAGGGTGGCACCATGGGTCGGCTGCGACGCCGCTCGTCCCACGACATCTGGTACCAGTTTGGCCCCGATCGCTCGGCGAATTTCTCGACCGCGTCGCCGCCGCCCACGTCGCGCAGGTAGTCCATGAAGGCCGGCGCGAACTCAATGATGTGGGAGTCACCATCGATGATGGGATGGTCGAGCTTCGCTCGTAGCTCAGCCGAGGGGCTGGGCGTCGCGGTGGTCATAGGTACGTCTCCTTTACGCGGGGAGGCCGGACGACCGTGAATGCGCGGAGGATACAACTACCGCGGTCGGCTGTCGCGGGGCCGCTAGAGCTGGAGCTCCGTCGAGAAGTCCGGGATGCCCGCCCAGCGACCAGCATCGCCGGCGCGCATGACGGCGATCGTCTTGATCACCTCCGGGTTGGCGATGTGGTGCGGCTGCTGCCCCGCTAGAACCATCAGCACGTTCTCTGCCTGGCGGCGGTTGCCCTCGATCGCGGTGACCGGCGAGCCGCCTGCGATGTGGGGGGTGAGGATCAGGTTGTCGAGCGTCAAGAGCGGATCTTCCGCGTCAATTGGCTCCTGCTCCGTCACGTCCAGCGCCGCAGCCCCGATCTCGCCCGTTGTCAGCGCGATGTGCAGCGCCTCCGCATCGACGATTGGGCCGCGCGCGCAGTTGATCAGGACCGCGGAGGGCTTCATCCGCTTGAACGCGTCGTTGCTGAAGAGGTGATGCGTTTCATCGGTCGCGGGCGTGTGGACCGTGATGAAGTCGGACTGGGTCAGCAGCTCGTCGAGCGAGACCAACTCGACGCCGTAGAGGTCGGCCTCCGTCTGCGGCACGTAGGGGTCGTAGGCAACCATGCGAAACGGGCCGAAGCCGCGGACGCGCGTCGCGAACGCGCGCCCGATCGCGCCGAGACCGACGATGCCCACGGTGCTGCCTGCGATGCGCTTGAGGCCCGGCGCTAGCGCCCGCACCTCCTGCGCGGCGCTGCTCCAGCGACCGGCCTTGACGGCCGAATCAAACTCGCGAATCATCCGCGTCGATGCCAGCAACATGGCCATCGCGTGGTCCGCGACCTCCGTCGTGTTGACGCCTGGCGTGTTGCAGGCCAGCACCCCCAGGCGCGTAGCCACCGGCAGATCGATCGAGTCGACCCCGACGCCGGCGCGGCTGACAACCTTGAGCCGGGGGCAGGCTTCGAGCACCTCCGCGTCGGTCAACGGCAGCACGCCGATCATCGCCCCGTCCGCGTCGCGCAGCAGATCGATGTAGTCCGACTTCGCGGTCTGCGCCCCAACCTGCTGCTCCACCAACTCAATCCCGGCGCCGTCGAAGATGGTGGGATCGGCCATCGGTCGCGCCGCGTTGACGACTTTGAGGGGCATGCGGGTCTCTCCCTGTTGCTGAGCTGGGACCCTGCGACGGCTGTCGGCTGCGCTCGGGCTGCAATTGCTGGCCGTGTCGGGGTCTAGGGCTGGTCGTAAACGATGATCGAGCGTCCCTCGATCTCGCCCTCTTCGAGCGCGCGAACGCCCTCGTTGATCTCGTCCAGATTTTCGTAGCGCTTGGAGACGAACTGCTCGAGCGGCAGTTGGCCGTCCTTGTACAACTGGACGTAGCGTGGCATGGACTCCGCCGGCCGGGCCGAGCCGCCCATGGAGCCGATCAGCGATCGCTCACCGATCGGGAACATCCGCGGCAGCGTCACGTCGCCCTGGCCGATGCCGACGATCACCGCGGTGCCACCGCGTCGCACGCCGAGCACGCCGGACTTCACGCTCTGCAGCGCCTGCTGCACCGCCGCCTCGACGCCGATCGCGTCGAACGCGAAGTCGACGCCCCCGTCGGTCAGCTCTTTGATCGTCTCCGGTGCGTCGACGTCCGAGGCGTTCACGACATGCGTCGCGCCGATTTCCTTGGCGTAGCCCAGCTTCCCTTCGACCAGGTCGACGGCGATGATCGGGTCCGCTCCGGCGATCTTGGCTCCCGCCAGGACGTTCGTTCCCACGCCGCCCACGCCGAACACGGCGACGGACTGTCCGGGCTGCACGTTGGCGGTGTAGAGGGCGGCGCCCGCGCCGGTGATCACGGCGCAGCCGATGATCGCGGTCACGTCGGTGGGCACGTCGTCTGGCAACGGAACGACCATCTGCTCGTTCAGCAGCGCATGCTCGGCCCACGTGTAGACGCCCGCATCGTGCTCCTCGCCCTGCCAGCGGAATTTGGTGCCCGCGGGCGTGGTTTCCCCTTCGGGGAGGTCTCGCGGCACGAATTGGATCATGACGCGCTCGCCCTCGCTCACGTGCGAGACGTTCGAGCCAGCTTTGAGCACGACGCCCGTGCCCTCATGTCCCAAGAGCAGCGGCATGGGCGAAAGAGGGTTGTGCAACTGGTGTAGCTGAGAATGACAGATCCCGGTCGCGAACAGCTTGACCAGAACCTCGTCGTCGCCCGGGTCTTCGAGTTCGATCTCCTCGACCAGCAGCGGGACTCCGTGCTGTGCCTTGATCGCCGCGCGCGTCTTCATCGCCATCGTCCGCTCTCCTCTTTTCGATTCGACTGCTGTGAGTCGCGCCGACTTCCGGCCACCTTGATCATGGGAGGTAGCGCCGCGACGCTAATTCTTCCCGGGCTCGCGCCGGCCGGCGCTCCAACGATCAACCCGTGTGCCAGCCGTATTTCTGCGGCTTGCGACCGGCCCGCGGGTCAATCCGCACGTGGACCAGCGCGGGGCCCTCGCCCTCGTTGGCTTCCGTCATGGCCGGCAGCAGGTCGTCGGGGTTCTCCACGTAGTAGGTCCGGCCGCCGAAGGCTTCCATCACCTTCTCGTAGCGCGCCTCGGGCAGGTACACGCTGGGCGGCGGCGGTCGGTCTTTCGGCAGCTCCGCGATGCCGCCGCCGATGCCGTTGTTGTTGATCACGACGACCGTCAACGGCAGCTTGTAGCGGCAGGCCGTCTCAACCTCCATGCCGCTGAAGCCAAAGGCGGCGTCACCTTGCACCGCGACCGTGCGCCGGTCCGGGTTGGTCACCGCCGCAGCGATGGCGAAACCCAGCCCGATGCCCATCGTGCCGTAGGTGCCGGCGTCCAAGCGCGACCGGGGCTCGTAGTTGTCGAGCACCGTGCGCCCGATATCCATCGTGTTGGCGCCCTCGCCCACGATGATCGCATCGCGCGGCATGGTGTCGCGCACGTCCTTGAACACGCGGTAGTAGTTCATCGGGGTGCTGTCGTCGGCCATCATCGAGGCGCTGATTTCGACGTTCTTCTCGGCCTGCGTGTCGAGCGTGTTCCGCCAGGGTGTCTCTTCCGGGTACTGCCAGGGCTCCGCCTCGAGCGCGGCGTTGATCTGAGCCATGACTGCCCGTCCATCGCCCATCAGGCCAACCGCGGCCGGGACGTTGGAGCCGATCTCCTCGGCCACGTTGTCGAGCTGGATCACGCGCACGTCCTCGCGGTAGCGCGGCGCCTTGCCGAAGTGCAGGATCCAGTTGAGGCGGGCGCCCATCAGGAAGATCACATCGGCGTTCTGAAGCGCGGCCGTGCGAGCCGGCGCGACGGAGAGCGGGTGATCGTCGGGCACGACGCCTTTGCCCATCGGCGTCGGCAAGAACGGAAGCTGGGTCTTGTCGATGAAGTCGCGCACCTCGTTCTCGGCACGGGCCCACGCCATGCCCTTGCCCACGATGACGAGGGGGTTCTCGGCCGACTTGAGCGTCGCTAGTGCGGCTTCGATATCGGCCTCGGCCACGGTCGGGCGCGGCGGGTCAGGCACGGTCTGCACGTCCTGCACGTCGGCCAATTCGATCTCGGCGGTGAGGACGTCGTCGGGCAGGTCGAGGTAGGCCGCGCCCGGACGACCGTAGAGCGAGTAGCGAACGGCCTGCTCAACGTAGTAAGGAATGCGACTCTCGTGCTCAACGGCGTGCGCGTACTTGCAGAACGGCGTCGCGATGTGGACCTGGCGCTCTTCCTGGAAGGCGCCCATGCCGTTCTGGTTGATGGCGGAGGCGCCACCGATCAGGATCATCGGCCAGCAATTCTGCTGGGCATTAGCCAGCCCAGACAGGGCGTGCACGACGCCGGGGCCAGAGACCACGATGCAGCTCTGCGGCCGCCCGGTCAGATAACCGGCCGCCTGAGCGGCGTACGAAGCCGACTGCTCGTTACGCATGCCGATGTACGTGATGCCGGCCTTTTGCGCGTCGATCGCCAGCTGCGAGACGGGAAATCCCACCACGCCGAACATGTAGTCGGCGCCCTGCTGCTTGAGGCTTCGCGCCAGCAGCTGGGACCCGGTCATCGTGTCGCTTGTCGTCGTCATCCGTCTCTCCAATTTTTCGCTGCTGTGTCGAGTGTCGCGTCTACCGTTCGACAGACGCCTTGAACGCTTCTCCGGGCGCGAAGTGCACCACGCCCGCATCGCTGAGTGCGGCCAACTCGGCCTCGCTCAGTCCCAGATCCGTCTGCAGCACGTCCCTGCTATCGGCCCCCAGGAGCGGCGCCGCTCGCAGTGGTACTTCGGACTCTGACATCCGGATCGGAGATTTCATCAGTGTGATCTCGCCCTCGACCGGATGGTCGATCTGCTCAATGAAGCCGCGAGCGGCCAGGTGAGGGTCGTTAAAGACGTCCATCGTGTCGAAGATGCCGCTCGCGGGCACGCCCGACTCGCAGAGGATTCGCATCGCCTCGTGCTTGTCGTGTTTTGAGGTCCAGGCGCTGATTTCCGCGTCCAGCACGTCGCGGTTCTCGCGACGCAGGCGCTCGCTCTGGAAGCGCGGGTCAACGAGGAGATCGTCGCGTCCGATCGCGATGCAGAGCTGGTCCCACATCCGCGTGGTGACGACGAGCATGAAGAGGTAGTCGTTCTCGCCGCCGCCAGCACAGGGGTAGATGCCGCCCGGCGCGCCCGCCTGATGCTTGCGACGACCGACAGGGTTCTCCGCCCACTCGGTCACCCCGGTTGTGCGCATGAACATCGTCATGACTTCCTGCATCGACAGTTCGATCAGCTGGCCCTTGCCGGTCTGCTGCCGCTGCGCCCACGCGGCCGTGATGGCGAGCGCGGTCTGCATTCCAGTACCGGTGTCGGCGACGGTGGGACCAGGCTTGATCGGCGGGCCATCGGCCTCGCCCGTGACGGAGATCGCGCCGCTCGCGGCCTGCGCTAATGGATCGAAGGACTTGTAGCCGCTGTACGGGCCGTCCAAGCCGTAGCCCTTGATCCGCGTGTAGATGATGGCGGGATTGCGCTCGCGCACGACGTCGTAGCCGATGTCGAGCTTCTCGATCACGCCGGGCCCATAATTCTCGACGAAGACATCGAAGTGAGGCACGAGATCGAGGAACACGTCGCGGCCGCGGCTCTGCTTCAGATCGAGCACGATGCTGCGCTTATTCGCGTTGTAATTGAGGAAGTACTGCGAGTCGTCGACCCGGGCTGTGAAGACTGTGCGGCCGGGGTCGCCGCTGGGCGGTTCGACCTTGACGACTTCCGCCCCGAGCCAGGCCAGCATCTGGGTGCTGGACGTCCCGGCCTCGTACTGCGTCATGTCCAAGATTCGCATACCCTCGAGCGCTGCGGCCATCGTGCTCACCTCCGGTCCGGGAGGATGCTAGAGCACGCAGCACCTATGAGGGCGGGCTCGCAGGGCGTAGAGCCGGAGCTGGGGTGACGTTGCGACGGCGACCGGCGGGCGCTTCGAATGCTGTTCGAAGGAAGCGGTTGGTGCACGGATCCCCGTCCCCGGCGTGGGCGAATCTCGGTTCTAGATCTCGACGCGGTCCTTGAGACCCTTCGCGGCCTTGAAGGCGGCCACTTTTTTGGCCGGAATCTGCAGCGTGGCCCCGGTGGCAGGGTTTCGGCCGGTGCGAGCGGCCCGATGGCGAGTCTCGAACTTGCCGAATCCAGCAATCGAGACCTCGCGGTCCGCATCCAACTCCGCAGCGATGATGCCCCGACTGGCATCCGTGCTGAAGATCGCCTCGACGACCTCCAACGCCTTCGCCTGGGTCAAGTCTGTTTGTCCCGCGAGCTTCGCAGCCATCTCAGTTTTGTTCACGGCGCTCAGCCTCCTCTGTCCAGTTGCTCTACTGCTTGAACACTATAACCTTTGGTTCTCCGAAGCGACGGTGCCGCGTTGATTCTTGGGAGTTTTTCCCATAATCGGGACGTCCGCGATCTGCGTATTGCGCGCGCAGGACACGGATAGAGCGCTGCTCAAGGGGGATCTGCGGAGGCTCTCGACGGCCGCTGGCGCTAAGGCGCGTCCCAGCCCTTGCCCCGGATCCCGGCTGACTCGTAGACGCGGCCGCCGACCACGCTGAAGTCTTCTCAAGTGTCCAGGACGCGCCGTACCGAGGCGTAATCGGCCGGGCGGAGGTCTCGTCGGATGCTGGTGCCGTTGAGGTGCCAGATGGCAGCGCTGAAGCGGTGCGCGAGGCCAGCCACGGAGGGCAGATGCCCAATCCGGGCAGCGCCGGCGGCGGCCTGCGAAGTCTGCACCATGCTGCACTCCTCGTCGCCCGCTGAAGCCGACACGTCAGTGGTAGCCAAGCTCGGAGGGGCGAGGCCAGATCCAGACGGTATCAGGCTTGGGTCCATCTGGCCGGAGCCCTGGCGCGTACAGCAGCTGTTGCCGTGGTGCGGCATCCGCTTGCCCCCAGGCGGTTCGGGCGTCAGGGTGTCCAGCGGTTGGCGAGTTCAACGGGGGAGCCGGTGGTTTCACGAGCTTTTGATCGCGCGACGCTGGCATCCGTGGTGCCAGCGACTGATGTCGTGGCGCTGCGCCGCCAACTCGACGCGCTCCGACTGCTACTGCAGGCGGATGGGGTCGAGGACTCCAGCGCTGATGTCGCGCGGCTTGTGCGCGAACTGGATGCGATCGGCATCCGCCTGCGCGGCGCCGCCGATGGCGAGAGCGTGGCCGACATCGCTGCGCTGGTCGGCGAGCTGCGCAACGTGGCCGGGCGCAGCCTGCTCCATGCGCACGTGGAGCAGGCGCAGGCGCGCGTCCAGGTCGCCGTACGCGGCCGCATCGCTGCCTGGCGCGAGACTGCACCCGCGCTCGATCTGACCTCGCAGCGCGCTCCCGACTGAGGCCGAAGCGCTATCCGATCGCGCCGAGCAGCTGCGCCGAGACTGTGACCGTGCAATGGGGGCAGGCCAGCAGCGCGACGATGGCCTCGCGGCTGGACTGTGGCGCGGACTCGGGCAGCACCTCGATCACGCGGACGCGGCCGATCGCCTTCTTGCAGACCGGGCAGCGGGCGCTTGGCTCAGACATCGTGAAACTCCTGCTTTCGCCGTTTGCGTGGACGGTGCGACGCGAGCGCGGTCGCCTAGCTGGGATTCCCGCTGGGCGCGCCAGAGGTCTGCTGCAGCTTGGGCAGCACCTGTTCCCCCATCAGCCGCATGCTTTCCATGATCTTGTCGTGCGGCAGCCCACCGAATTGGACCCAGGTCATGACCTGGTCGACGCCCATGCTCTCGTAGCGCTTGATTGTCTCGACTAAATCATCCGGCGTCCCGATGGCCAGGACACCCTTCCTGGCGCGTTCGGCGACGGACTCCGGCGCGGCGGCTCCGGTCCGGGATTGTTCGGTCAGGTACTGGTACGAGGCGGCGTTCTTCGTTGCGCCCGGTTCGGCCCAGGGCAGGAACAACTCGGCCGCGAGCTCCGCCGAGCGCGTGACGGCAGGTTCCGCCACGGCAAGCGCCTCCGCGTTCGTTTCCGCGCAATAGGTCTGCATCAGGACGGCGACCTGATCATTGATGAAGTCGCCGATCGGGTTGGGGTCGGCGATGCCCGCGCGATAAGCGGCGACGCGTGGCTCCACCTCATCTGGCGTCGCCGTGACGAAGCCCAACAGGCCCAGGCCGTGGCGACCCGCCTTCGCGAACGTCTCGGGATTGGTGCCGGCCAGCCAGAGTGGGGGGTGCGGCTTCTGCAGCGGCTTGGGCACGACGTGCCGCTCGGGGATTTGGTAGTACGTGCCGTCGAAGCTCAAAGGCTCGTCGCGCCAGGCCCGCTTCACGATCTCGATACCCTCCGCCCACTGGGCCTGCGTCTCGTCGGGTTCGACCTGGAACCCGTCCAACTCTTGCAGCGTGACGGCGCGGCCGGTGCCGAGGTCGACCCGGCCGCCGCTGAGGATGTCGAGTACCGCCGTCCGCTCCGCGACGCGCACGGGATGGTTGAAGTTCTTCGGCAGCAGCGCGATGCCGTGGCCGAGGCGGATCCGCGATGTGCGCTGGCTCAATGCGCCGAAGAAGACTTCTGGCGCCGAACTGTGC
Source organism: Dehalococcoidia bacterium (assembly GCA_963577225.1). Lineage (GTDB taxonomy): Bacteria > Chloroflexota > Dehalococcoidia > Bin125 > Bin125 > JAPUIR01. The sequence continues at coordinate 31,728 of CAUYZA010000002.1, forward strand.
GACCAGCCCGGCAGCATGTGATGCTCGACGGCCCAGACATAGTCCCAGCCCAGTTCATCGGCGAGGACGATTTGCTCCATCGCCTCCGCATAGGCCCGGGCTTCGTATCCTTCCGACCAGGGTGGGGGAATTTGAATCTCGTAGAGCAGGCCGAACTTCATCGTGATCCCTCCAGACGTCGCGGGCAGTCTAACGGCGCTCGCCGCGCCTGCGGCGCTATCCTGCGGGTCGATTTGGAGGTGCCGCATGACAAGCCAGACGAACGCCCAGCTCGGCGAGGGCGAAATGCAATACGAGGCGCTCAGCGAGTGGGAAGAGCTGCCGGACGGGATCACGTTGGTGGAGACGCCCGGCGTCGCCGTGGGCGCCGACGACACGGTCTACCTGATGACGCGCAACACGGAGCACCCGGTGATGGTGCTCCGCCCCGACGGTGGCTGGATCCGCTCCTTTGGTGCGGGCCACTTCTCCGATCGCACGCACGGGATCTGGGTGGCGCCCGACAGCACGCTGTACTGCGCGGACGATGGCACCCACACGATCACTCGCTGGAGCCCCGACGGCGAACTCTTGCAGACGATCGGTGAGACAAATGCCCCGGCGCCGCGTTGGAGTGGACAGCCGTTCAACCGGCCGACACACTGCGCCGTCTCGCCGATCAGCGGCGACCTGTTCATCACGGACGGCTACGGCAACTCCTGCATCCACCGCTTCAGCCCCGACGGTGAGCACAAGGCGACCTGGGGAGAGCCCGGCATCGATGCGGGGCAATTCATTCGGCCGCACAACATCGCCATCGATGAAGAGGGGCTGCTCTACGTCGCGGATCGCGAATGTCATCGCGTGCAGGTGTTCCGCGAAGACGGCACGTTCGTCGCGATGTGGAACAACATTCACCGGCCGGATGGGCTGACCCTCGCGGCCGACGGCCTGATCTACATCGGAGAGCTGAATGGCATCGCCGGTGTAGACGACGCGCCCGGGCTGGGGCATCGGGTCAGCGTCTACAGCCGAGACGGCCAACGCGTGGCGTTGTTCGGCGCCGAGGATGAAGGTGAGGGGCCGGGCGAGTTCATCGCACCCCACGGCATCGCCGTCGACTCACGCGGCGACATCTATGTCGGCGAGGTCGCCAACACGATCCGCGGCCGGGAGCTCGATCCGCCGCGCGAGCTGAAGACGCTTAAGAAGTTGCGACGGACCTCGTAACGGCGTCTTAATGTGACAGGCATGAACAAACGACGCGACCAAGTTCGCACATTCGGTCGCGTCGCCTGTTCGCGCCCTCTCGCGTGTTAGTTGCTGCGCCAGCGATTGCGTCCGGTGTTGCGTACCTTGCCTTGCTTCGCCATGCGGGTCAGCGCGTTGACCAAGCTGGCCTTGGGGTTTGCCCCGCGTGGGGCGGACCCGAGCGCCTTCAGCGCGTCCAGGATCTCGTCCGCGTGGATTGGCTCACGTTGCGACGCCAGGGTCTCTTCGATCCCGGTCGTGAGTGTTCCGCGCGGCACGCGGTCCAGGCGGCCTCGCTGGCGGCCGCGCCGTGCTGTGCCCACGCCGCTGAGCGCTTGCAGCGCCCGGTCAACGTCGGCGATTCGCCGTTGCAGGTCCACACGCTCCGCCGTCAGGGCGTCGCGCGCGACCGTGATTCCGTCTGCCATGGCAAGGTGTCCTTTCGTCCTGAGCAGCCTCACAATATCCGGTTTGGGCGTTGAGGGTATGTTGCTTAGCGAAGTGCGACTCCCTCTTACGGGAGAGGGATGGCTACCAAGCGGTTGGGGTGCATGACAACACCCCATCGGGGGGGGGGCGCTGGGGCGGCGAGGCCCCGGCTGCTTCGATGCGATGGGTTCGTCGGCCGGTGCCGGTCCGTCTGTCAACGCGGCGAGCGGCTACCCTCAGCAACCGTTGGGACCAACGAATGGAGAGTCTGCGTGGCTTACGCGATCAATCACCTGCACCTGAAGTCGGCGGATCCGGAGCGGTCGGCCGCGTGGTGGGCTGAGGCGTTCAACTTCCGCATCGTGAGCGACACGACTCGCTCATTCGGCGACCGCTTCATCGTCTGCCGCTCGGAGAATGAGATCAACGTGATGATCTCGAACGAGCGCAGCGGCGAGCGGCTGGGGTCGGCGGACGGTGACGCCCACCTCGGCCTGGAGCACTTCGGCTTCGACAGCGAGGATCTCGAGGCGGATATTGCGCGTCTCGAAGGCCTTGGCGCGACCCTGGCCGAGCCACCTGTGGAGGCGGCGCCGGGGGTGCGAATCTGCTTCCTCCGCACGCCCGATCAGGTTCGCATCGAGTTGATCGAACGGCGCGCGTAGCCAGTCTGGAGCCAGGCGACGTTCCCCGCCGCCATCTGGTGCGAGGGTCGAGACCTGATGTAAGAGGCAGTCATGTAGCAAAGGTGATCGAACATGCAACGCCTCGCCGGCCGGTATGGGATGCTGTTCGGCGCTCTGATTCTCTTGACCCTGACTGGAGCGCCAAGCTCACCATCGCTTCTTGCGTAGGCCCCCCCGCCCAGTATCGATTCCATCAATCCGCTCAGCGGCCCGGCGGCTGGGGGGGCTAGCGTCACAATCGCCGGCAGTAATCTCGGCGGCGTCGTGACGGTGACGTTCGGGGGTGTGCCAGCGACTGACATTGTCGGAGTGAATGACTCGACCATCACGGCGACGTCGCCCGCGCATGCGGCCGGCATCGCGGACGTGGTCGTCATCACGGCGGCCGACACCAGCGCCAACAGGGCCGCGGACCACTTCACCTACATCGACGCAGGGGTGACCCTGACCGAGGCTGGTGGGTCGACGCTCCTGACTGAAGGCAGCGGGGCGGCGGAACACTACTCGGTCGCCCTCACCGCCGCGCCACTGAGCAACGTGACGATCAACGTTGCCCCTGACAACCAGCTGACTACCGACCTGGGAAGTCTCGCCTTCACGCCCGCGAATTGGAATGAAGCACAGACGGTCGCCGCCACCGCCGCCACCGCCGCCACCGCCGCCACCGCCGCCACCGCCGCCACCGCCGCCACCGCCGCCACCGCCGCCACCGCCGCCACCGCCGCCACCGCCGTCGGCGCCGGCGTGGTTGAGGGTTCCCATTTCGGGACGATCCAACATGCGGCCACGGGCGGCGGATACGGCGGTGTGCCGATCGGCGACGTGGTCGCCACGATCGCCGACAACGACGTGGCATCCGTCGTCATCGTCCAGTCGGGTGGGTCGACGAACGTCACGGAGGGCGGCGCTGCCGATAGCTATACGGTCGTGCTGGGCGCTGCCCCGACTGCCCAGATCTCGATCGCCGTAAACGGCACGTTCCAGGCGACGGCGAGCCCCAACAACCTGAGCTTCACCAGCGCGAACTGGGCGATCGCCCAGACCGTGACCGTGAGCGCGGTAGACGACGCCGTGCAGGAGGGGCCCACGCCACCACGCTCTCCCATACCGCCTCTGGCCCGGGCTTCGATGGATTGGCGATCGCCAATGTGATCGTCAACGTCACGGACAACGACACGGTGACCGGCCAAGTCCTCGTGACTCACTCTGGCGGATCGCCCAACGTCTCGGAGAGTGGCGGCAGCGACAGCTACACGGTCCAGCTCTCTCTTGAGCCGAGCGGCCCGGTGGCCGTTGCGGTGGTGGATAGCGCGCAGCAACTGCTTGTGGACAAGACGGCGCTCTTCTTCACGACCGCGAACTGGAATGTGGCTCAGACGGTGACGGTGACCGCGCTTGACGATCCGACTGTCGAAGGGACTCATGTGATCGGTCTGCGGCACGTTGCGACAGGCGGCGGCCACGACGGGACTCCGGCCAAGACGATCGCCGTCTCGATCAGCGACAACGACGTGGCGGGCGTGATCATTCCCGCGTCCGACGCCGGCCGCCTCACGTTCACCCCGATCGATGATGCCTGGATCGGCGAGGCCGACCCGAAGAAGAACCACGGCAACGCGAGCCGTATCGAAGTGGACCAGTCGCCGGTCAAGGAGGGGCTGCTGCGCTTCAACGTCAGCGGCATCCCCGGGCGCGCCGTGCTGAACGCCGTGCTGCGCCTCCAGGTGCGCGACGGCTCGCCGGGCGGCGGCCGATTCTTCGGCGCGGCGCACAATGCCTGGCAGGAAGAGAACGTGACCTGGAACTTGGCACCGGCGGTCTCGGTCCCCTTCCTGGGACAGCTGGGATCGGTCAGCCCGGGGCAGGCCGTGGAGCTGGACGCCTCCTCGTTGGTCACCGGCGACGGGCTGGTCACCGTCCGCATCTTGGCGACCTCATCGAATCGGGTGGAGTACGCCTCGAAGGAGGATCAGGCTGGTGCGCTGGCCCCGGAGCTGATCGTAGATCTTGCGCCAACGCCGGCCCCCGCCGTCAGTGAAGGCGGCGCCAGCGACAGCTACACGATTCGCCTGGCGAGCCAGCCGGTTGGCAACGTCACGATCGTGATGTTGCCCGACGCGGACCTCACGACAACGCCGACTCAGCTGATCTTCGCGAGCGCGAACTGGAGCCAGCTCCAGCTCGTCACCGTCAGCGCCGTGGACGACGACGAAACTGAAGGAGCACACACGGCTCGGATCGCGCACACCGCGATCTGGCCGGGTGCGACGAATGTCAGCGTCCCCGACGTGACGGTCACGATCGAGGACAACGATGTGCCGTCCCTCATCGTCACGGAGACAGGCAACGACACCGCTGTCGTGGAAGGCGGTGTGGGGGACTCCATCCTCGTGGCGCTTGGCGCGAAGCCGAGCGGTTCGGTGACGGTGCAGTTCTCATCCGGTGGCGAGCTGGCGGCCACGCCAAGCACACTCATCTTCACGACGGTGAACTGGCAGACGCCGCAGACCATCCAGGTCATGGCGATCGATGACACCCAGGTGGAAGGGGACCACGGCGGCAGCTTTACGCTAAGCGTTTCAGGCGGAGGCTTCAGCGGCGGCGTGCTGGCCACGGTGTTCGCGACGATCGTCGACAACGACTTTGTCGAGCTGATCCCGCTGCGGCAGGGCCTCGAGCTGATCGGCTGGTTCGGCCTGCCGACGACGACCCGGGCAATCCTCGACTCAAATCCGCGGATCGTGCGCATTTGGGTCTGGAAGGTGTCGACGCAGAGCTGGCTGATCGACAGCGATGAGCTGCCCGACGGCCTGCGGGCGGTAATCGTGATTGAGCGCGGTCAGGGCCTGTTCATCGTCAGCTCGCGCGCGACCACGTTGGAGGTCACGGTGGGCGGATAGGCCGGACAGGGGCGGTGGCTCGCTGCGCGCATGTGAAAAGGCCGGAGCATCTGCTCCGGCCTTTCGCGTTCGGTCGTTGGCCCGGCCGGCCCGAAATCGCCCGCCGAGCTAGGTGTCGAAACTCAGAGTCGCTGAATTCCCCAAGATGAGGAACAAGCTGGTGCGACCGGCCAGTTCGGTGATTTGGTTGGTGGCCGCTGGAGCCGTTGGGCGCCAGGCGAGCCAGCGTTGCGTCGCGGCGTCGAAGGCGAAGGCTGCCGTCAGCCCATCGAGCTCGCCAGAAGCTGCTCGAGCGACACGGCCCCCGTGTAGGCGATGAGGTTCGAGCCGCTCGGGAGTGACACGTCGACGGTGCCGCCGATCGGCGTGAGATTGAGCAGCGTACTGCTGAAGGCGCCCGAGGTTTGGATGAACAGGCCATCGCCCGTCTGCACCTGATCGAGCGAGTTGAGGAACTCCAAGGCGCCCACCGTGAAGCGCTCGTACCTCTGCGTCGCCGAATTGAAGCGGAAGATTGCCACAACCTTGGATCCGAGGGAGCCGGCGAGATCCGCCGCGCTGATCTCCAGCCCGGTGTAGGTGATCGCGTTGAAGCCCGCGGCGAAATCCAGGGCCAAGCCCGGCAGCACGAAGTCAATGTTCCAGCCGGCGAGTTGGGTCGGTAGCTCGCCGCCGACCTCGGCCGGAATGAGTCCGTCCAAGCTGTTGGCGGAGTCGAAGATCACTCCCTCCGGCGGGCGGTCCCAGCCATCGCTGAACGAGAAGCCGGTCGGCACGATGACGCGCAAGCAGCCATCGCCGAGGGTGGCAAGCTGCGCACCGGAACCGTAGCCGAGGCCCAGCGAGGTGGCTTCATCGAGCGCCGCGAGCTGGAAGTCGGCGTTGCTGAGCCCGGAGGCGCCGCAGTTGCTGTCCACCTGAGACGTTCGGATCTGGGCGCTGGCTGGCCCGGGGCCGTTGAAGTTGATGATCGGCGGACTGTCACCCAAGGCGCTGATGAACGGCACGTGGACCGCGCTGATGGCCGGATCGTGGCCGCCACTGAGGATGGGGTTGTGCGCCCCGCTCAGGAGCGGGTTGTGCACGACGCTAACGATGGGGTCATGGAAGTCGCTGATGGTCGGGTCGTGGAAGGCACTCTCGATGGCCAGATGCGTCGCGCTGGCGATCGGTTCGTGCGGCGCACTCAGGTTCGCCTGGTGAGCGTTTCTGGTGATCGGTTGGTGCAGCTGACTGTCGGCCGCGGCGTGAGCACCGCTCAGCGCCTGGCTGTGCAGATCGCTGAGTGCGGCGACATGGGCGTTGCCGCTTATTGCCGGATCGTGGATTCTGCTCTGGAGCGGGTCATGGATGGCGCTCTGCGCCGCGTCGTGCAAGCCGCTCACGACGGGGTCGTGCGCGGCGCTGAGGTTCGCGCCGTGCACGATCGAGATCACCGGGTCATGCAGCACGCTGAAGGTGGGGTCGTGCGCGCCGCTGAGCACCGCGTCGTGCAGGCCGCTGAGGAAGGGCGGGTGAACGCCGCTCACAGCGGGGTCGTGGCCGCCGCTGAGGACGACGGAGTGTGCTCCGCTGAGCACGGCGTCATGTTGGCCGCTCAGCTCTGCCGTGTGCAGCACGCTGTCGGCCACCTCATGGCCGCCTGACAGGAACGGGGTGTGCCCGCCGCCGACGGCGCTCTGCGCCGGATCGTGCACCGCGCTGAGGGCCGGATCGTGGGCGCCGCTGATCGCGGGATCGTGCGTCGCACTCAAGACC
>CAUYZA010000003.1:0-36807 GCA_963577225.1 Dehalococcoidia bacterium
TTGCGGGACTTGGACGAGACCGGCGTGATCCGAATCGGCGCGGAGGTCGGTCCCGGGGACATCCTGGTTGGCAAGATCACTCCCAAGGGCGAGACGGAGTTAACCGCCGAAGAGAAACTGCTGCGCGCGATCTTTGGCGAGAAGGCGCGCGAGGTGAAGGACACGTCCTTGCGGGTCCCGCACGGCGTGCGCGGCACCGTGGTGGAGGTGCGGATCTTCCGGCGCGACGACCACGACGATCTACCGGCCGGCGTCGACCAGATGGTGCGCGTCACCATCGCGGAGCGGCGCAAGCTCTCCGTGGGCGACAAGATGGCGGGGCGTCACGGCAACAAGGGTGTGATCTCCCGCATCTTGCCCCAGGAGGACATGCCCTACCTGGAAGATGGAACACCCGTCGATATCATCCTCAACCCGATCGGCGTGCCGAGCCGCATGAACCTGGGTCAGGTGCTGGAGACGCACCTTGGCTGGGCGGCCCATAACCTGGGCTTCCGCGCGATCACCCCGGTCTTTGACGGTGCCTCGGACGGCGCGATTCAGGACGCCATGAGCCGCGCCTGGCTGGTGCGCGAAGCTGGGGCCAACATCATGGTTCCGGTCGCGAAGCAACACGCCGCCATGACCGGCGTGGACGCCGAGAAGGTGACGGCTTACCTCACCAGCCATGGTTACGACGCGGAAGCGGTAATGGACGACTCGCAGATCGGCGAGGCCCGGCGGGTCTGCCTGGAGCTCTGGCTCGAGTCGATCGGGGAGAAGCGGGTCAAAGGGCAGGACCCGGAGAAGCTGCTTGCCCGTGCCCAGAAGGCCTTCGACCAGGGACGCGGCGCGGCGCCCATCTTCGGCAAGCAGTGGCTGGTCGATGGGCGGACTGGCGAGCGCTTCGACCAGCCGATTACGATCGGCTACATCTACATGCTCAAGCTGAGCCACATGGTGGAGGACAAGATCCACGCCCGCTCAACGGGGCCGTACTCCCTGATTACGCAGCAGCCGCTGGGCGGCAAGGCCCAGTTCGGTGGGCAGCGCTTCGGGGAGATGGAGGTTTGGGCACTGGAGGCCTATGGCGCGGCGCACATCTTGCAAGAGCTGCTGACGGTCAAGAGTGACGACGTGGTTGGCCGCGTCAAAGCGTACGAGGCGATCGTCAAGGGTGACGCAGTGCTGGAGCCCGGCGTGCCGGAGTCGTTCAAGGTGCTGGTCAAGGAGTTGCAGGCCCTGGGACTGTCCGTAGAAGTCCTCAACCAGCGCGAAGAGCGGGTCCAGATTGAAGAGGCGGGTGCGCAGGAAGCGCCGGTGCTCGGCGTTAACCTGTCCGGCTTCGAGGGAGAGGAAACCCCCACCAATGCTTGAAGTCAATGATTTTGACGCGATCCGGATCTCGCTGGCATCGCCGGAGCAGATTCGCTCTTGGTCTTATGGAGAGGTCACCAAACCGGAGACGATCAACTACCGCACGCTCAAGCCGGAGAAGGACGGGCTCTTCTGCGAGAAGATCTTCGGGCCGCAGAAGGACTTCGAGTGCATGTGCGGCAAGTACAAGCGCGTTCGCTACAAGGGCATCATTTGCGACAAGTGCGGCGTGGAGGTCACGCGCAGCAAGGTGCGGCGTGAGCGAATGGGGCACATTGAGCTGGCCGCGCCGGTTGCGCACATCTGGTTCGTCAAGGGCACGCCCAGCCGCATGGCGCTGTTGCTGGACCTCTCGCCGCGGGCGTTGGAGCGGGTGCTCTACTTCTCGCAGTACATGGTGACCGGGGTCAACGAAGAGGCGCGCGAGCGCGCGATCGAGCATCTCAAGCTGGACGCGGAGGACGCCACTGAGGTGGCTGAGAAAGAGATCACGTCGACGTTGGAGCAGCTTCAGGTTGCGCGCGACGCCCGCATCGCCGCGATCAAGGACGCCCTGGCCAACGCGCAGACGACGAACGCGACGGAGCGGACCGAGCAGATAGACAAGCTGCAGGCCGAGGCTGCGGAGATGCGCACGCTGATCCCGGAGTCGGACGGCAAGAAGGCGCGCCGCAACTTCGGGTTGGGCGGCGACAAGCTGGCCGAGCGCGGCGACGAAGTGGACGCCGAGAAGCTGCTCAAGCGGCTGGAGAGCCTACTGGAAAGGAAGCTGACCAGGGCGGAGAAGGTCGCGACCGACGCCGACGCCCGCCTGGCGACCCAGGCCGAGAGCGACGAGCAGCAGACGCGTGACGACGTCTTCGCGCAGGAAGAGGCGCTCCGAGAGCGGCTGGGCACCGTGCGCGATCGGGCCGAGAAAGAGCTCCAGGAGCGCGTCGATGAACTGGCGGCGCTGAAGGACCCGCTCGAGAACATGGACTTCAGCAACGCCATCCTGACCGAGCAGCGGGCGGAGGAGTTGCAAGAGCGCTACCCGGGTGTGGCCGAGATGTCGATGGGGGCCGAAGCGGCGCTCTCCGTTCTGGCGCGCTTGGAGCTGGACGGTCTCAGCGAAAGCCTGCAGGTGGAAGTTGCGACGACTTCCGGGCAGCGGCGCAAGAAGGCGATGAAGCGACTGCGCGTCGCCGAGGCGCTGCGCAAGTCAGGCAACCGCCCGACCTGGACCGTGTTCCAGGCACTGCCGGTGCTGCCGCCCGACCTGCGCCCGATGGTGCAGCTGGACGGTGGCCGCTTCGCGACCTCCGACCTCAACGACCTCTATCGGCGCGTGATCAACCGCAACAACCGGCTCAAGCGGCTGCTGGAGCTGGGCGCGCCCGAGATCATCATCCGTAACGAGAAGCGCATGCTGCAGGAGGCCGTCGATTCACTGATCGACAACGGCCGCCGCGGCCGCGCGGTGACCGGCAGCGGCAACCACAAGCTCAAGAGCCTGTCGGACATGCTCAAGGGCAAGCAGGGCCGCTTCCGGCAGAACCTCTTGGGCAAGCGCGTCGACTACGCCGGCCGTTCCGTGATCGTGGTGGGGCCGAACCTCAAGCTGCACGAGTGCGGGCTACCCAAGCGCATGGCGCTGGAGCTATTCAAGCCGTTCATCATGCATGAGTTGGTAAGCCGAGGCCTGGCACACAACATCAAGAGTGCGAAACGACTGGTGGAGCGCGCGCGGCCGGAAGTCTGGGATGTGCTGGACGATGTCGTCAAGCAGCGTCCCGTCATGCTCAATCGCGCGCCCACCCTGCACCGGCTTGGTATCCAGGCCTTCGAACCCGTGCTGGTCGATGGCAGTGCGATTCAGCTGCACCCGCTCGTCTGTTCGGCCTTCAACGCCGACTTCGACGGGGACCAGATGGCCGTGCATGTCCCGCTCAGCCGGGAGGCGGTGGCGGAAGCCCGCCAGATCATGCTCTCCAGTCGCAACCTGCTGGAGCCGAAGTCGGGCGAGCCGACGGTGGCTCCCACGCTGGACATGGTGATGGGCTGTTACTGGCTGACGACCGCCCGCGATGGGGCGCCGGACGAGCGAGCCAACTACGGCTCTTTCGAGGAAGCGCGCATCGCGCACGACCACGGCCAGATGCACCTGCAAGACCCGATCCGCGTGCGTGATGAGCGCACCGGGGGCGAGTTCCTGGAGACGACGGTGGGCCGCATCCTCTTCGATGAGGTCGTGCCGAGCGAGATCGCGTTCCTCAACAAGACGATGGACAAGCGGGCGCTGAAGGATCTGGTCACCGAGGCCTACAACACGCTGGACAAGGAGCGCACCGCGGAGCTCGCCGACCAGATCAAGCGCATCGGGTTCATCTACGCGACGCGCTCCGGCATAACGATCGCTGTCGATGAGCTGACCCCGCCCAGCCAGAAGGGCGAGTTGCTGGCCAAGGCTGAGACCGAGGTGGAGGAGATCCGGGCCCAGTACGAAATGGGTCTGATGACGGAATCGGAGCGGTACCAGCAAACCGTCGACATCTGGCAGGCCGCGACCAATGCCGTCTCCGACGCCGTTGCCGCCGGGCTGAAGCCGACCGGCTCGCTGGGCATCATGCTCAACTCCGGCGCTAAGGGAAACATCGCGCAGGTGCGGCAGATGGCGGGCATGCGTGGCCTGATGTCGGACCCCTCCGGCCGTATTCATGAGTTGCCCATTCGCGCCTCCTTCCGCGAGGGGCTGTCCGTGCTGGAGTACTTCATCTCCACACACGGTGCCCGCAAGGGTCTGGCCGACACCGCGCTGCGCACAGCCGACAGCGGCTACCTGACGCGCCGCCTGATCGATGTGTCGCAGGACGTGATCGTGCGTGAGGAGGACTGTTCCGAGGGCGAAACTCCACCGGGCATCACGTTCCAAGAGGAGCCCAAGGAGCTCGGACTGTTCGAGTCGCTGCGGGAGAAGGTGATCGGCCGGTTCCTCGCCAGCCCCGCTGTCAACGCGGAGACCGGCGAGATTCTGGCCGAGGCCAATGCCTACCTGGACGACGTGACGACGGATGCCCTGCTCGAGGGCGGCGTGCAGTCGATGCAGGTGCGTTCGCCGATGGTCTGCCGCTCGCGTTCCGGCGTCTGCCGCATGTGTTACGGCAAGAGCCTGGCCACCGGTGAGATCGTCAATATGGGCGAGGCCGTCGGCATCATTGCCGCACAAAGCATTGGTGAGCCTGGCACGCAGCTGACGATGCGCACCTTCCACACCGGCGGCGTCGCCGGTGTGGGCGACATCACCAGCGGTCTGCCGCGCGTGGAGGAGCTCTTCGAGGCACGTAGCCCCAAGGGCCAGGCCGTGATCGCCGAGATCGACGGTCGGGTCTCGATTTTGCGCGAAGGTGAGCTGCGTAAGGTGCAGATCACGGCGTCGGAGACATTCCGCGACGAGTATGACCTGCCCACGGGCGCCCGCGTGGCGGTCAAGGACGCCGAACTCGTCGAGGAAGGGACACTGCTGGCGCACCTGCCCAAGGTTGAGGAAGAGAAAAAGACGAAGTCGCGCAGTAAGAAGGCTGTCCCCGATCCGGGCGTGATGGCTCGCGTTGGCGGGCGAATTGAGCGCAAGTCGCGCAGTCGCAAACTGACGGTGATCTACGAGCACCAGGACGTGCGCGAATACGCGATTCCGGCCGCCTCCCGGCTGCGGATGAACGAAGGCGAACAGGTCCAGGCTGGCGAGCGGATCACGGAAGGCTCCGTCAACCCGCAAGACATGTTGCGCATTTTGGGCGTCGACGCGGTGCACCGCTATCTCGTGACCGAGGTACAGCAGGTCTACCGCGCGCAGGGCGTCAACATCAACGACCGGCACATTGAGGTGATCGTGCGCCAGATGCTGCGTCGTGTGCGAATTGAGTCGCCCGGTGACTCCGATCTGCTGGCCGGCGAGCTGATTGACCGCTTTGCGTACGAGGAACTGAACGCACGGCTGAGCAAGGAGCGCAAGGAGCCCGCTAGCGCCCAGCCGGTGTTGTTGGGCGTGACCAAGGCCTCGCTCACGCAGGAGTCGTGGTTGGCGGCCGCTTCTTTCCAGGAGACGACGCGTGTGCTGACGGAGGCCGCGGTCAGCGGCGCGGTGGACAACCTTTCCGGGCTGAAGGAGAACGTGATCATCGGCAAGCTGATCCCGGCCCGCGCCAAGATAGAGCTTCCGCCACTGCCGGAGCCAGTGCGAGGTATCGTCGAAGGCGCGGCCGAGCTGCTGGGCGAAGAAGGCATGGAAGGCATGAGCGAAGAGCTGATGCGTGAACTCGGACTGACCGTGCAAGGCGAGGAAGAGGCCGCCGCGGTGACCGCCACTGTCGATGCTGGGGCGATCGACCTCAGCGCCGGATTCGTCGCCGAGCCCGACGAGGAGTAATCCGTCCGCGCGGGCGGAACGAACGATCGGGACGGGGCCTGGCCCTGCCCTTTTCGATCGGACACGAGGGGAGCCAGAGCGTGACACAGCACGAGCTCGACATACGCCGCGCGAGGGAGCGCTTCCAGACTGAGACTGGCTGGCTGGACTCGCGCCACTCGTTTCCCTTCGGGCCGCACCGAGACCGCGACAACACACCACGGGTCTCTTGCTGGTCAGCAACGACGACGCCGTGGAGGCCGGCAGCGGCTTCGAGACCCATCTGCATCGCGACATGGAGATCGTGACCTGGGTCTTGGGAGGGGAATTGGAGCATCGTGACTCGATCGGGAACAGCGGCCTGATCCACCCCGGTTTGGCGCAGCGAATGAGCGCCGGACGCGGCATCCTTCACTCCGAGATCAATCCGCTGGGCGACGCGCCGGTGCGATTCGTGCAGATGTGGGTGGTGCCAGATACGGAGTCGATCGAGCCTGGATACGCCCAGCGGGACGTTGAGCGGGAGTTGGCCTCGGGCGAGCTGTTTCCGGTCGCATCAGGAGCCGCGGGGAGTTCTCGGCCGCGAGGCCGCGATCCGCATCCGCCAGCAAGGCGCCACGCTGTGGGCGGGCCGTCTGCGGCCCGGCTCCAGGATGAGCTTGCCGCGCGCCGCCTACGGCCACCTCTTCGTCGCGCGTGGAGTGGTCACGCTGGAGGGCGCGGGCCGTTTGGAGCAAAGCGACGCCGTGCGCTTGACGGCCTCGGATGCGGAGTCGCTCGTGGCGCACGAGGAGCGTGCCGAGGTCCTGTGTTGGCAGATGGACAGCTCGCTCTCGGATTGAGCTCGGGCGCGCCGTGTGGGCAGCCAGGAGACCGCGCGGCGGGCAACGAAAAGAGCGGGGCTCGAAAGCCCCGCTCTGAAATCGTACCGCTGGCGACCGTTGCGGGCCGCCCGCTTCCTGCGAAGCGCTAGTAGTCCATCGGCATTTCGGGGCCGGGGCCGGCCATCGCCATCGGCTGCGGAATGTCGGCGACCAGCGATTCGGTCGTCAGCACCATGCCGGCGATCGAGACGGCGTTTTCGAGCGCGGAGCGCACGACCTTGACCGGGTCCACGATGCCCGCCTTGAACATGTCGACGTAGTCGTCGGCGGCGGCGTCGTAGCCGTAGTTCCAGTTCTTGTTCTTCTGCACGGTGTCGATCACGACCGAGCCTTCTTGCCCGGCGTTGAATGCGATCTGGTGCAGGGGCGAGCGAACGGCTTCGCGCAGCAGACGGATGGCCGTCTTGATGTCGCCATCGGATTCATCTTCGAGATCTTGCAGGGCCTTGTCGGTGCGCAGCAGCGCAACGCCGCCGCCCGCCACGATGCCCTCTTCGACGGCCGCGCGGGTCGCGCTCAAGGCGTCCTCAAGCTTGTACTTCTTTTCTTTCAGCTCGACTTCGGTCGGCGCGCCAACCTTGATCACTGCCACGCCACCGGCCAGCTTGGCCAAGCGCTCCTGCAGCTTTTCCCGGTCGAAGTCGGACGCGGTTTGCTCGACCTGCGCCTTGATCTCCTTGATCCGGTTCTGGATCGCCTCGTCGGAGCCAGCGCCTTCGACCAGGGTGGTGTCTTCTTTGTTGGCCACGATACGCCGCGCGCGACCGAGATCGGCGACCTGAGTCTGTTCGAGAGTGCGGCCCATCTCCTCGGTGATCACGGTGCCGCCGGTGAGGACGGCGATGTCCTCCAGCAAGGCGGTGCGGCGCTCGCCGAAGCCGGGCGACTTCACGGCCAGGACGTTGATGGTGCCACGCAGTTTGTTGACCACGAGCGTGGCCAGCGCTTCGCCGTCGACGTCGTCGGCGATGATGACGAAGTTCTTGCTGACCTGCATCAGCTTCTCCATGACGGGCACGATGTCCTGCACGCCGGAGATCTTCTTGTCGGTGATCAGGATGTAGGCGTCGTCAACGATGGCCTCCATGCGGTCCGGGTTGGAGACGAAGTAGGGCGAGACGAAGCCGCGGTCCAGCTGCATGCCATCCGTGAACTCGGTCTCCATGCGGATGCCCCGGCCCTCTTCGACGGTGATCACGCCGTCCTTGCCGACCTTCTCCATCACGTCGGCAATCTGCTCGCCGACGTCGGCGTCGGCGGCCGAGATGCTGGCAACGGCCGCGATCTCGGCCTTGTCCTGGACGGGGCGCGCCTTGCTGCGCAGTTCGGCGACCGCCGTGCGCAGGCCGATGTCGAGCCCGCGCTTGAGCAGCATGGGGTCGGCGCCGGCGGCGACGTTGCGCATGCCTTCGCGCACGATGGCCTGGGCCAGGACCGTGGCCGTCGTGGTGCCGTCGCCGGCCACGTCGTTGGTCCGGATCGAGACCTCCTTGGCCAGCTGGGCGCCCATGTTCTGGAACGGGTCTTCCAGTTCGATCTCGCGGGCGATCGTGACGCCGTCGTTCACGATCAGCGGCGCGCCGAACTTCTTATCCAGCACCACGTTGCGGCCCTTGGGCCCCAGAGTGACGCGGACGGCTTCGGCCAGCTGGTCGACGCCACTCTTCAGGGCGCGTCGCGCGGCCATGTCAAAAGCAAGCTGCTTTGCCATCGTTTTCCTCGCTAGTGGTGGCGTGTCAGACGCCGCCGGTGGTTACCGCCGTGGGCTCGGCCGGCGGCCGGCCGAGCAGCCTAGATCAGCACCTTGGCCAGGATCTCGCGCTCTTCGAGCACGATCAGATCTTCGTTCTCGATCTTGATCTCTTGTCCGGTGTACTTCTTGTAGAGAATGCGATCGCCGATCGCGACCTCAAGCGGGATGCGTGCGCCGCTGTCGTCGCGCTTGCCGGGGCCACAGGCGATGATCTCGCCCTGCTGCGGCTTCTCCTTGGCCGTGTCGGGGATCACGATCCCGCTGGCCAGAACCTGTTCCTGCTGCACCGGCTTGATCACGAGGCGGTCGCCCAGCGGCTCCAGCGTCGTGCCCTTTTTCTTCGCCATGTTGAATGCCCTCGGTCACTACAGGACGCGGCACTCGCGCCGCGTCTCTCCGGATGTGTGTCGAACGTCGGTGGCGCCTGGACTGAGAGCGCAGGCAGCACATAAGGCTGCGCTGGCACTCTCCTTGTCTGAGTGCTAAGCCGACCGTATGCATCCTATCGAGCGGATTTTTTTTAGTCAATTCGACGATTCGCCGTGCGCGGGGGTGGGGCCAGACCGCGCGGGTCCGGCCGGCTTGCTGAGCCGGTCGACGGCTGGCACGCACCGGATCCTCCTGGATCCTCTGTGCCACGGCACACGGAAACGTGTATCGTCGTGAAGATGTATGCAAAGCGTGGGCGACGTGAGCGGGACCGCGAATGGGACGCCGAACTGGTGCTCCGCCTGCGGCGGCACCTGGCCATGACGCAGCGCGAGTTCGCGACAGAACTGAACGCGCGCCAACAGACGGTCTCGGAGTGGGAGACGGGGCGCTACCGCCCGCGCGGACCATCGGCCAGGCTGCTGACGTTGATCGCGGAGGAAGCGACGTTCGGCTACCAAGCGGATGATGGGGCGGCCGGTGAAGTGCCATCGGATGCGAACCGGTGAGCGACGGACGGCCGTCTTCGTGATCGGTGGATCCCTGCCCGGCCGCCGCGCCGACGGCGAAACGCAAGTGATGCTGCAGCGGCGTTGGGCTGGGGCCGAGTTTCCGGCCTGGATCAGCACGGCGAGCGGAGAACGGCTCCGGCTGCTCTATCCAGGTACGTGGAACCTTGGCCCCGGCCCGGACTTTCGCGACGCGCGGCTGCTCGCTGAATCTGGTCACCTGCTGCGTGGCGATGTCGAACTGCACCGGCGTGAACGCGATTGGGTCGCGCACGGTCATGACCGCGATCCGGCCTATGCGGAGGTGGTGCTGCATGTCTTGGGTGCGGGGCGCCGGAGGCTGTGCGAGGGCTCCGCCCCAGAGGAAGAGATTCGAGCCGCGAAGGCGGGCACGGGACCGGCTCGCGTGATCGTGCTGCCGGCGATCGCCTCGGAACGACCGCCGGCCGTGCCCAGCGCTCGTTTGCCCTGCCACGATGTCGTGCGCCGTGGCGGGCGTGCGGCCGTTGAGGCCCGTTTGCAGCGACTGGCCGTCGAGCGCCGGCGACGCAAGGTGGCATCGTTGCGCTGGCCAAGCGGGACCGGCCGGGCCGCGTCAGCGGACGATGTGGCCTATCGGGCTCTGCTGGGCGCGTTGGGTCAGGCAGACAACCGCGCCGCGTTGGAGCGTCTGGCGCTGCCGCTGACCGAGCTGCGAGGTCTGGATCGCAACATGATCTCCGAGCGTTTGCTTGTCGAGGCCGAGCGCCTGGAGCGGGCGTCCGTGGTTCGCTGGGAGCGCCGCGGTCGCCCCGCCAACCGCCTCGAGGCACGGCTCTCCGCGGCGGCGGCGTTGCTCGCCGAGATGCTTCCGGAGCTGGCCCGCAAACTGACCGGGTTGGCCTTCCTGGAGCCGCGTGAGGCGGTGGGCGCGCTGCGAGTGCCCGGCCTGCTGGGTCCCGGGCGCGCGTCGCAACTGCTGGTCGACTGCTGCTATCCGCTCGCCCTGGCATACCCGGACCTGGTTGCGCGGTCCGGCGCTGGAGAGCGGACCGGTCGGTCGACCGCGTGGGGGCTCATGCAGCGTTGGCTGGATCTGCCCGGCGCGAAATACCAGCACACGGCGTCGCTGCGGACACGCCTCGCCGACCAGGGGCACAACTCCTGGCGAAATGGAGCGAGCCAGGCCTTGCTCGATCTGCAAAGCGACCACTGCCGCCTGGGCGGCTGCGCCGTTTGCCCCCTCGGACGGCTGGCGCGGGAGCCGGTGGCGCGTTCGGCCCGGCCCAGCACGAACATCTGAACGGCTCTTGGTGAAGTGGTGGGCCGAGTTGGGGTTTGGCGCGAGGCGCCGCCCGGAAGTTCGTGCGATCGGCCAGTGCGCGAGTTCGTTCAAGATCCGGGACTGAAGACGGCGTCGCCCGACGTGCTGAAGAGGTCCCAACTCAGTTCGGCAGCGCCGGGACCCTCGGCGACGAGCCCCTCCGCCGAGGCGAAGCGGTGGAAGGCCGCCGCCCCGATCATGGCCGCGTTGTCGGTGCAGAGCGACGGCGGCGGCACCCGCAGCGGAACGGGGCAGCGCTCGGCCAGCAGCGCTCGCAGCGGGCCGTTGGCGGCGACGCCGCCGGCCACGATCACGGCTTCGGCGCGGAACTCGGCCGCGGCCTCGGCGGTCTTGGCCGAGAGCACGTCGATCACGGAGGCTTGGAAACGATCGGCCAGCAAGGCGATCTCCGGCTGCGACAGCTCGCCGCCGAGGTCGTCGCGCACGCGGTGCAGCACGGCGGTCTTGAGCCCACTGAAGGAGAAGTCCCAACTGCCGCGAAGCCAGGCGCGGGGTAAGTCCTGGTAGGACGGCGGGCGCGCTTCACCTGCGCTGACGGACGCGGAGGGGTCGGCGTCGCGGGCCACCCGCTCGATTGCCGGGCCGCCGGGAAAGGGCAGTCCCAGCAGCCTGCCGACCTTGTCGAAGGCCTCGCCGGCGGCGTCATCGCGGGTTTGGCCGAGACGACTGAAGTCGCCGTGATCGCGCATGAGCAAGAGCTCGGTGTGGCCGCCGCTGACGACGAGGCAAATCAGCGGGAAGGGAGGTGCGTCGCCGCCATGCGGGTCCAGCGCCGGGGCCAACCAGTTGGCGTAGAGGTGTCCTTCGATGTGGTGGACCGGCAGGCAGGGCTTTTGCAAGGCCCAGGCCAAGGCCTTGGCGCAGTTGACGCCAACGAGCAACGAGCCGCCGAGGCCGGGGCCCTGCGTGACGGCGATCGCGTCGATTGCGGACCAGCTCAGACGCGCTTGCGCCAGCGTGTGCTCCAGCACGGGGACCACGGCGCGCAGGTGTTCCCGCCCGGCGATCTCGGGCACGACGCCGCCGTAGCGGGCGTGCACGTCCTGCTGCGAGGCGACGACGGAGGCCAGCACGTCGCGCCCATCCGCGATCACGGCGGCGGCGAACTCGTCGCAGGAGGACTCCAAGGCCAGGATCTTCATAGCGACTAGCGTACGGCTGAGCGCGCGCGCGCGCTGTGCCGTTTTCCGTCCGCTGAGTGGACGGTACTCAGGGCGGGCGGTGTCCCGACTCTGCCGGGCGGAGGAAGAGCCACTGGATCTTGGGCTAGCGCGCGAGGCGGTCGGGCAGGTCGGCTACGAGCAGGTCGGAGGCCGTCACGAAGTAGACGCGTTGATCGAGTTCATCGACGTGGACGCCGCGCACGCCTTCCAGCTGCGGATCGCGGAGCTGCGCCACAATCTCGCCGCTGTGCGTCAGCACCAACACGCGGTTATTGCCACGGTCTGTCAGGTAGACGAGGTCACTCAGCTTGCCGATCGAGAGCGAGGCGGGAACGAGGAGGGGGCGGTCCAGATCGAGCGGAAAGCCCTGGTCCTGCCCGTCGCTGAAGCGGCGGACGCGCCCGTCGGCGCTGGTGACGAGGAAGGTGGCGCCAACGTTGTCGTCGTCGACGATCGTCAGATCCGTGGCCCGGGCGAGGTCCGTGCGGTCGATCGCGGGGATCCCGAGACCAAGGCTGCCATCCAGCTGAAACGGAAACAGCCAGATCACGCCGCTGCTGTCGAGCAGGTAGAGCCCCGCTTCGTTGGCGGTGACTGCGCGGGCAGAACCGATCACTTCGGGGTTTTGCAAGAAGTAGGCCTCGGTTCCGCTCGCCTCCGTGATGCGGAAGAGTTGGCCCGTCTCGTCGAGCACGCTGAGCGAGGCGTCACGGCTGGTCGCGGTCCATTCGATCCCGATCGGCGTGGCGGCGGTGAGTCTGGCGAACTCGCCGATCACGAGATACTGCTCGCCCGCGGCGAAGACGGTGCGACTGATCCCCGTCGCAAAGTCGAGCGCGACCACCGTGCCGCCCGCCTCATCCAGCGTGTAGGCCACGCCGCCGCCGATCTCGATCGCGGAGAGTGCAGCTTGCCCGCCAAAGGCGCGTAGCACCTGTATGCCGGGCGGCTGCACGATCGCGTTGACCTGGCGCAGCGCTGTCTCGATCTCTTGCTGGAGGACCAGCGCGTTGGGGTCGAGCGGTTGCAAGGCCAGGGCCGACTCTGAGGCACCCGCGGCGCGTTGGAGTTCGAAGCGCGTCCCGGCGGGGTCGGACGTGAGTGTGGCGGCTGTCAGCCCGTCGCGCGCCTGTTCGACGAAGCGGTCGAACTCGTCGCGCTCGGAGTCGCTGACCAGTTCCGGCACCAGCAAGGCTCCGGCGACGGCCACCAGCGCGATCAGAAGGGCCCCCAGCCCGAGCAGGACCGCCCCCCAGCCGGGGCTCGTCCTGTCGTCAGCGCTGGGATCGCGCTGAGCGGCGCGACGTCGGAAGCTGGGAATCGATCCAGTCAGGCCGAAGAGCGGATGGGTGACCTGCGAGGCGTCGACCTGTCCGGCGGTATCCAGCACGGGAGCGGCGCGCGAGGAGAACGGGTTGATCGGCCAGGGGCCGTCCGCGGGCGCGAAGCGATATTCCTGCACGCGTCCCCCAGGGCTCTCGGCCTGGTCGCCGTCGCCGCCGGTGTTGGCGTCGTCGAGGGAGAGTTGCGGAGCGGCGTCCGCCGGGTCGGCGGCTGTGGGCTCGACAGGAGGTGCGGGGGGAGGTGGGGGCTCATCGTCGGCGTAGCTTCGATCGTCGTTGGTGTCGTCCGCGTCCGCCGCGTCTGCCAGCGGCTCGTCCGAGGCCGCCTCGGTGTTCGCATCGTCTTGGGCTTCGGTTGGGGTTCCGTCCGGCGCTTCCTCTGGGGCTGCTGGATCCGGCTCCGTAGCGATCGAATCCGCTTGCGGTTCGCCGGGCTCCGCTTCGTCCATCGCCCAGGGATCGTTGCGCCGTCGGCGTTCGAAGAGGCGGCTGGCGGCCCCCCGCAACGACGCCAGTGCCGCGCCCACCCCACCGGTCGGCGCTGGGACGGGCGAGTCGGCGGCTTCCGGCACGGGCGGCGTCCGCAGTTCGCTCGATGAGAGTTCGGCGGCCGGTTCGGAATTTGGGGCGTTCGCGGCCGCCTCCGAAGCCGGAGCCGGAGCGAGTTCCTCCGTCACGTCGCTCGGATCGAGTTTGGCTGGCGACGGATGGTCGTCGGCTACGTCCTTTGGGTCTCGGGCCTCGTTCGTGTCGGGGTTTGTATCTGGGTCCGGTTGCACGGCGTCCGCCGTGTCGTCCTCGTCGCCGGCGCCCTGCAGGCTGTCCGGATCTTCGCCTGAGTCCTTGCTGGGCGACGCCGCCTCGCCCGGCCGGGGCACCGAGCTGGTTGGGTCCTCCGTCATGGGGGCGACGACGAGCGCCGAGATGCGGTCCATCCCGCGCAGGTGCGGGTAGAGAGCCGGCAGGACATCTTCCGGACCCAGAGCGCGCAGCGCGGCGGCGACCTGGTCGGGCAAGGCCTGGCCGGCGTTGCTGCTGATCAGCAGTGCCCACTCGCCCGGCTGGAGATCGAGCTGGGAGAATTCCGGGGCGGCGACTTCACTGGTGCCCAGCGGCGCGCTGGCGCGCTCGGAGGAGGGACGCCGGCGCAGCAAGCGCTGCCCCTCGCGGTAATAGACGAGGCTGGGGCCGATTTGGGCCAGGAACCAGTCGTCGTCACGCTGAATCAGACAGCTCAGGCCGTAGCTGGCCTGATCCCGTGGCAGCGAGTTGCGGTTCCAATCGAGCAGGTCCAGGTGGCGCTCCCGGATCGCGCGCTGGATCAGGCCAGTCAACGAGCCGCTGCTGGCGACGAACTCCTCGCCGATATCGGTCACGAGATCGGCGATGAACTGTTCGCTTCCGGGTCGGTCGGGTTCGGCCAAAAGGTAGAGACGCGCCGTGCGACCGGCGTCGTCGAGCCGTTCGGCGTACGCGATTTCGGGCGCGTCCTCGCTCGCTTCGCCGCCGGCGATGTGTAGCTGCGCCGTCCAAACTTCAGCCATGACACTCAACGTAGGTTCCCGGCGGTGCCTCTGTCACCTGCAGAGGCCGCATCCGGCCACAAGGATGTCGGTAGGTGTGGTGGGGGAGTCGCCGCCGCCGAGTAGCGGAAATGGGGCGACGAGACCGGCAAAGCGCCGTATACTCGCGGCTCCTCGACAGTTCTGCGGGCATGTGATGACAGAATCCGGCATCGATCCCCAGTCGCGCCTGCGCTACGCAGACGATATTCTGTCGACCGCGGCGCAGCAGCTGGAGAGCCTGCTGCGCGAGGCTGCGCAGCTCCTGCGCCCGTTCCCGCCCTTTCCCGGCGCCTTTTTTACCTACGGCGTGGAAGTGGAAGTGGCGCAAGTGCAGGACACCAGCGTTGGCTGTGTCGTCGTCACGGAGGACGGCTCGTTGATGGAGTTGCAGATCAGCCTTGACGACGACCCGTCCCTCGGGCAGGCCGATCCGGTTTCGATGCGGGATGAACAGCTCGTCGAGGTTGAGCTGGCGCCGCATGACCGACTGCTCTTCGCGTATGAGGGGCTGCGCCTGATCACGGGCTTGCTCCGCGAAGCGCGCCTGACGGCCCGGGAAGCGGGCAGTGAACAAGAGGCGTCCAAGCCGGCGGGCGGCCAGACTGAGTAGAGTCGGGCAAGACGAGCGAGGGTCTTGATGCGGTTTCTCTGGTTCCTAATGCGGTTCGCGGCCCCGTGGGGGCTCGCCGTTTGGCTGTATCGCACGCTGGAGAGCCAGCGGTCGACCGAGTCCAAACTGGCCGACGAGCGGATCCGAAACCTGGAGCTCCAGCTGGCGGCGGAGCAAGGCCGGCGTGAGCAGGCCGAGCTGATCGGCGCGCAGGCGCAGCAGGCCCCAGCGCCCGCGGCGCCACCAACCCCAGCTTCGACAGCGCCCGCGGCCCCGGCGCCGGTCGCGTCTGCGCCCGCAGCACCAGCGCCGGTTGAGCCCGTCCCGGTGGCACCGGCACCCGCCGCCAGCGTCCCGCCCGCACCTGCTCCAACTCCCCCGGCGGCCGCTGCGCCTCCCGCAGCCGCCGTTGAGGAGGTCCAGCCGGACGCAGGCGCTGAGGCGGCGGTGCCGCGCAACGCGGCGACCTATCTGGATGAAGGCAATGTCTACTTCGGTGTCGGCAACTATGAGCGCGCGGTCGCGCTCTACAGCCGGGCGCTGCAGGAGGACCCCAACTCGGCCGCGGCCTACTACAACCGCGCCAACGGGCACGCGCGCATGAACGGCAACGACGCCGCGCGCGCCGACTACGACCGCGCGCTGGAGCTGGCCGCCGACGACCCCGACATCTTCGTGAACCGCGGGTTGCTCTCGCTCTACGAACGCGACTTTCCCTCGGCTGAAGGCGATTTCCGCGAGGCGCTGCGCCTGCGCCCCAGCGACTCCGCCGCCCACACGAATCTGGGCCTGGCGTTGCTCTACGAGGACCGTGCGGACGATGCGCTGAACGCTTTCCAGGCTGCCGTTGGGATAGAGCCGGACCAGCCGGGCGCGCACTACGGCGCGGCCAGCGCCGCCGCGGCCTCCGGACGGGCGGAAGAGTCGTTGGCGTCGTTGCGTGAGGCGATCTCACTGAACGATCGGTACGCCGCCGCGGCGCTGTCCGACGATCGGTTCGCTCCGTTGCGCGAGCGTGACGACTTCCGCGCTCTGACTGAGGGGGCGGCTGCCGAGTAGCTGCGGCCCCAATGGCGGCTAGTCGAGGTCGATGGAGCCCGAGCGCCCGCCGCTTTTGTGGCGCAGACGCACATCGCTGATCCGCATGCTGCGGTCAACGGCCTTGGCCATGTCGTAGACCGTCAATGCGGCGATGCTGACCGCGGTCAGCGCCTCCATCTCGACGCCGGTCTTACCCTCGCAGCGCACGCTGGCGCGCACTCGCACCGCGCCGCCGAAGCCGTCCGGCGTCTCTGGGTCATCGACGGCGAGCCGCTCCAGGGTCAGCTCCAGGTCGATGTGGCTGAGGGCGAGCGGATGGCAGAGCGGGATCAACTCGTGGGTTCGCTTCGCCGCCATCACCCCGGCCAGTTGGGCGGTGGTCAGGACGTCGCCCTTCTTGAGCGTGTTCGCCTCGATCTGGTCGAGCGTCGAGCCCTGCATCAATACGCGGCCTTCGGCGATCGCTAGGCGCGGTGTCTCTTCCTTGTCGCCGACATCGACCATGCGTGCGCGGCCTTGCGGGTCGACATGGGATAGGGCGTCGTCACTCATCGTGGATTCCGTGGCGGGCGTCAGCCGCCGATGTAGGACATCTCAATCTTGGGCAGATCCAGCGTGGCGTCGGAGCGCAGCTCGGAGTAGCGGTCGTCGCGGGCGCTCCAGGATTGCTCCAGCAGCTCGGTCAGCTCGACGTCGCTCGCGCCGGAGCGGAGGTGGGAACGCAGATCGCTGCCGCTGGCGGCGAAGAGGCAGGTGTAGAGCTTGCCGTCGGCGGAGAGCCGGGCGCGGGTGCAGTCGCCGCAGAAGGGCTGCGTGACTGACGTGATTACGCCGATCTCGCCGTCGCCATCCGCGTAGCGCCAGCGCTTTGCCACTTCGCCCGGGTAGCTGGGTGGCTCGCTTTCGAGTGGTAATTCCGCGCCGATCAGATCGACGATGTCGCGCCCGGAGACGACTTCGTCCAGCTTCCAGCCGTTCGTCGTGCCGACGTCCATGAACTCGATGAAGCGAACGATATGCCGGTGACCGTTGGGGCTGAGGCCTTTGAAATGGCGCGCTGTCTCGACGACGGTCTGCTCGTTGACGCCACGTTGCACGACGGCGTTGACCTTGACGGGGCCCAGCCCAGCGTCGGCGGCGGCTTCGATCCCGTCCAGCACCAGCGCGACCGGAAAGTCGACGTCGTTCATCTGCTGGAAAACGGTGTCGTTGACCGAATCGAGGCTGACCGTGACGCGGTCTAGACCGGCCGCGGCTAGATCCGGCGCCAGCTCTTTGAGTCGCGAGCCGTTGGTCGTCAGCGCGATGTCGAGGCCGGGGGCGGCCTCGCGCACCATGGCGACCAGGCGGGGTAGGTCGGCGCGTAGCGTCGGCTCGCCGCCGGTCAGCCGGATCTTCCGCAGCCCGTGCTTGCGGAAGAGGCGCACGACGCGGGTGATCTCCTCGAAGCTGAGGATCTCGGAGCGCGGCAAGAAGGCGAAGCCGGGGCCAAAGATCTCGCGTGGCATGCAGTAGGTGCAGCGGAAGTTGCAGCGGTCGGTGACGGAGATGCGCAGGTCGCGCATCGGCCGGCCGAGCCGATCACGCAGGGCGGGCTGGTTCGTCGCTTGCTCCGGCGTCGACCGACTCGTCATTGCCCGACCCTGTTTCCTTCATTGCCGTTCGTTGCCCGACAGTGTTGTCGAGTGCGTCATGGAGTGCGTCCAGCGCCCAACCGAGTTGCGCCAGGGCGCGTGCGCGGTGACTGAACTCATTCTTCTCTTCGCGCGACAACTCCGCCATGCGGCGGCCATCCGGCAATTCGAAGACGGGGTCGTACCCGAAGCCGAGATCGCCGCGCTCGTCCTGGGCGATGCGCCCCTCCACGGTGCCCTCGCCGAAGCGAACGTTGGGGCCGTAGGGATGGGTCAGCGCCACGAAGGCTCGGAAGCGGGCGCCCCGCTGTTGGGGTGGGATGCCCTCCAGGACGCCGAGCAATTTCTTGCGATTGGCCGCGTCCTGGTCCGTTAAGCCTACACCAGCATAACGGGCACTGTGCACGCCGGGCCGCCCTTCCAGCGCGTCGACTTCCAGGCCAGAATCGTCGGCCAGGGCCGGCAGTCGCGCGGCGTTGGCGTAGGCGCGGGCCTTGCGGGCGGCGTTCTCCTGGTAGGTCTCGCCGTCTTCGACGACTTCGAGCTCGCTGATTCCCGCGTCGGCGGGCGTGACCAGTTCCCAGCGCTGCTCCCCCAGCAGCGCTTGGAATTCGCGCAGCTTGCCGGGATTGCCGGTGGCGAGCAGGAGCCGGTGGCGCATCATCCGCGGTTAATTTCGGACCAGCCGGAATCTCCGCCGCATCAGGCCTCGCATCAGGCTGTGGCCAGCTCTTTCTCCATCTCGGGGCTGTAGGCGCCCTGACGCGCGGTCGCCGTCATGCGTGCGCGGTGCAGCAGCGCGGCTTGCGCGGCACCGACGTTGGCCGGATCGCCGCCCCAGGCCGCGAGCGGCAAGGCCTGCAGGCCGCGACCGTAGCTGAAGCTCAGCTGCCACGGCTTGTCCAGGTTGGAGCGGTTGATTGCGTCCAGGTTGGTCGTTGCTTCGTCGTCGCTCTGGCCGCCCGAGAGGAAGGCCGCGCCGGGCACGGCGGCGGGGAAGGCGCGCTGGAAGCAGGTGATCGTCTTCTCGGCCACCACTTCCGGGGAAGCGCGGTTCACCGCCTCCTTGCCGGACAGCACCATGTTGGGCTTGAGCACCATGCCGCTGAGCGCGACGCCCTGACTGGCGAGCTCGATGAAGACCTGACGCAGTGCCGCTTCCGTGACCTCGAAGCAGCGATCGATGTCGTGGTCGCCGTCCATCAAGACCTCAGGCTCCACGATCGGAACCAAGCCGGCCTCCTGCGAGAGCGCGGCATAGCGGGCGAGGCCGTGCGCGTTGACGTTGATGCAATTGCTGGTGGGGATGTCGGCACCGATCGTGATCACGGCGCGCCACTTGGTGAACTGCGCGCCCAGAGCGACGTATTCCGCGAGCCGCTCGCGCAAGCCATCGAGTCCCTCGGTCACCTTCTCGTCAGGGGAGCCGGGCAGATCCTTGGCACCCGTGTCTACCTTGATGCCGGGGATGATGCCCTGCGCCTGCAGGGCCTCCACCATGCGGCGGCCATCGTTCGTGTCCTGGCGCAGCGTCTCGTCGAAGAGGATGACGCCGCTGATGTATTCGCCCAGCCCTTCGGCGGTGCAGATCAACGAGCGCCAGGCGATGCGGTTTTCCTCGGTCGATTCGGCGCCAACGCCCTCGAGCCGACGCTGAATCGTGCCGGAACTTTCGTCCGCGGCGAGGATTCCTTTGCCCGGCTGCACCATCGCCTGGGCGACGCTCTCCAGTTGTTCAAGATTCACGATGTTGTCCTATCGGCTGGCATCTCGATGGCATCCCAGAGGAGGCTGATCGTACTCTCTCAGCCATCTGGTGGAACCCGTTCATAGACGGAATCCACGACATCTCTCCGCAGTGAATCAGCGCCGGAGCGAGGTTGCTCAGCCGGCGATCGCGTTTTCCACCGCGGTCACGGCGTCGGCATTGCCGATCACCAGCGGCGTGCGCTGGTGCAGCGCTCCGGGCTGGAGATCCAAAATGCGCCCCGTGCCCGTGCTGCCGGCCCCTCCGGCTTGCTCCGCGACGAAGGAGAGCGGGTTCGCCTCGTAGGAGAGGCGGAGTTTGCCGTTGGGGCTCTTCTTGTCGCCCGGGTAGAGAAAGATGCCGCCCTTCAGTAGATCGCGGTGAAAGTCGGCCACGAGGGAGCCGACATAGCGGAGACCGTACTGCTCACGCAGCTCCGCGACGGCGCGGGCCATGCCGTCCTCCCACTTGGAGGCGTTGCCCTCGTTCACGCTGTAGTAGGGGCAGGCGTCGGGGATGCGCAGGTTCTCGTGGGTGAGGATGAACTCACGCGACCCGGGGTCCAGCGTGAAGCCGTGCACCTCGCCACTGATGGCGACGACGAGCACCGTGCTCGATCCGTAGATGACATAGGTAGCGGCGATCTGCTCGCGTCCGGGGCGGAGCAGTGTTTGTTCGGTCACGGGGGAGTCGTCCGTACGGCGGTAGATACCGAAGATCGAGCCGATCGTGACGGCGACATCGATGTTGGACGAGCCGTCGACGGGGTCGAACACGGCCAGGAAGGGGTGCGAGGCGTCGTCGGAGATGTGCACGATCTCTTCGAGTTCTTCGCAGGCGAGCGCGGCCACGACACCGCTGTCGCGCAGCACGTTGACGAAGGTCTCGGTGCCCAGCGTGTCGAGCCGGGCCACGATTTCGCCTTGTACGTTGATCTCGTCGGTGTAGCCGAGGACTCCCGCCAGGGCGGCCCGGCGGGTTCCTTCCTCGACGGCGAGCGCTCCCCGAGCGATGGCGCCAATGACGTCGCTCAGGCCGTCGTGGTCGGCGTTCCCGCGCAATTTGTCTGCCAATAAGGTCGCGAGCGTTGGGGGGCTTTCGGCCATAGCGATGCTCCTTCGCAGCGCCGCCGGTCCGGCCTCGCGTCGATCCCAGCGAAGTGCGTCTCCGGAGACTCCTACCAAGCGCACGCCAGATCAAGACCCACGCAGCGCGGGGTAGACCTGTGCGAGCTACTCCACAGCCGGGCGAGCGGCTGGGCCGGAGGCCCCGTACCATGTGGGCTCGGGGAGCGCCCTAAGGTTGGGGAGCAGTGCAGGAGGGCCCGCCTCATGGCGGAACGACCGTCGACGATCGTGGACTACGCCACGGCGATTGAGTACCTGCTCAGCTTCGCGGACTTCGAACGCACCTCGAAGACGCGTCGCGAGGCGGAGCAGTTCGCTCTGACGCGGATTACCTCGCTGCTGCGACGGCTCGACAGGCCACAGGACGGCCGCACGACGGTGCACGTGGCTGGCTCAAAGGGCAAAGGCTCCAGCGCTGCCCTGATCGAGTCGATCTGTCGCGCCGCCGGACTGCGTACCGGTCTCTTCACCAGCCCGGATCTGCACAGCAAGGTTGAGCGGATCCGGATCGACGGCGAACCGCTGTCGGAGTCCGCCTTCGCCGATCTGGCGGAGCGCCTGCGCCCCGTCATCGACGAGGAGCTGGCCGAGGATCCCGGGCGGCTGAGCATGTTCGAGATCCTGACGGCGATGGGCTTCGTCGCCTTCCGCGACGCGGAGGTCGACGTCCAGATCGTGGAGGTGGGACTCGGGGGGCGGCTGGACACGACCAACGTGTTTGGGGAGAAGGCCGTCGGCGTGATCACCGCTCTGTCGCGGGAACACACCGACGTGCTGGGCGACTCGATGGAGAAGATCGCCGCCGAGAAGGCGGGCATTCTGACGGCCGGCACCCGCGTGAGTGTGATGGGGCCCCAGCGCTCCGAGCCGGCCGCCAAGATCGTGCGTGAGCACGCCGCCGACGTTCCACTTCCGCTCGTGGACGTCGCCAGCGCCTATCGCTGGGAGCCGGCCGGCACCGAGTCGCTGCGACGGGAAGACGCCCCGGACTCGCTTGGCCAGTGGTTCCGCCTGCAGCGGCTCGACGCCGCCGGCAACGCGGTGGACGCGGGGCTGTTCCTCCTCGGCCTGCTCGGCTCGCACCAGATCGAGAACGCCGTCACCGCGATCGCGGTGGTGGACGCGCTGCGCGACCAGGGAGTGCGGATTGGGGATGCGGCGGTCCACACGGGCCTGGCGAGCGTGACCTGGCCGGCACGGATGGAGATTGTGGGGCGCGAGCCGTGGTGGCTGATTGACTGTGCCCACAACGAAGAGTCGGTCGAGCGCGTGCTCGAGTCGCTGCCGCTCTACTTCGACTACCGGCGCCCGGTCTTTGTGCTGGGCGTGCTGGGCGACAAGGATTTAAAGGCGATCGCTGTCCGCCTCCAGGCGGTGGCGGGGGCGATCGTCGTCACGCGGCCGGACCATCCTCGGGCGCTTGCCGCCGAGCGGACCGCGGCCGCGTTCGAGAGCTGGGACGGCGTGTTGCACGTGGCCGCCGATGTGGAATCGGCCCTGCGCGCCGCGCGCGACCTAGCCGGACCAGACGACCTCGTCTGCGTCCTGGGATCGCTCTTCACCGCTGCGGAGGCCAGGGCCACGATCGAACGGCAGGCGGGCGGCGAACCGACATCGGCGCGGGCGGATCGCTAGCGCGCCGAGTAAAGCGACGAGGGCAAGCATGGCTGATGAACGCGTGGTGATTACGGGCATGGGGGCGGTCACGCCGTTGGGCGTCGGCGTGGACATTTTTTGGGACCGGCTAGTGCGCGGGGAGAGCGGAGTCGCGGCGATCGAGGCATTCGATCCGCACGAGTTCCCCTGCCAGATTGGTGGGGAGTGCACGGACTTCGATCCCAGCGAGCATTTCGACCGCAAAGCGGCGCGCCGCATGTCGCGATTTACGCAGCTCGCTGTGGTTGCCGCGCGCGAGGCGGTGGCCCACGCGGGGCTGGATCTGGAGAGCCTGGATCGCGAACGCGCCGGGGTGGTGCTGGGCAACGGGAACGGCGGGTTTCCGGACATCGAGGAGACCTGCCGCACACTGTTCGACCGGGGCGGCATGCGCATGTCGCCCACTTTCCTGCCGCGCATCCTGCCCAACATGGCGGCGGCCAACGTCGCGATGCAGTTCGGACTGGGTGGCTACAACACAACGGTGGTCACGGCCTGCGCCGCCGGGACCCAGGCGATCGGCGAGGCGGCCGACATAATTCGAAATGGCCGCGCCGACCTAGTGCTGACTGGCGGCACGGAGTCAGGCTTCTCGCCGCTGGGCCTCGGGGGCTTCGCGGTGATGCGCGCGCTGACCAGCCGTTCCGACGACCCGCATGGCGCGAGCCGCCCGTTCGACGGCGATCGCGACGGCTTCGTTCCGTCCGAAGGGGCCGGCGTCTTGATCTTGGAGAGTGAATCCCACGCCAAGGCGCGCGGCGCCACCGTGCTGGCCGAGATGGCCGGTTTTGGTTCCAGCGCGGATGCCTTCCATCTGGTCATGCCGGATGAGACAGGCAACGGACCGGCGCGCGCGGTGCGCTGGGCGTTGGAGGATGCGGGCGTGACGCCGGACGAGGTCGACTACATCAACGCACACGGCACGTCGACGCAGCTCAACGATGCTTCGGAGACCCGGGTGCTGAAGCAGGTGATGGGCGAAGCTGCCTACCAGACGCCGATCTCCTCGACCAAGTCGATGATCGGGCATGCCTTCGGCGGCGCCGGCGCACTGGAGTCGATCGCGAGCGTGCGCACCATCCAGACCGGCTGGATCCATCCCACGATCAACCAGGAGACCCCCGACCCTGACTGCGACTTGGACTACGTGCCCAACGAGGCGCGCGAGGTGGATGTGCGGGTCGCGCTGAAAAACTCGTTCGGCTTCGGCGGACAGAACGCCTGTCTCGTCTTCCGCCGCTTCGAGTAGTCCTACGCGGTTGCCAGCGAGGGGTGGGCCGGCTGCAGATCTTCGGGCAGCATGTCGTGCATGACCCGCTGCATTGCCATCGTGTGGCTGCAGGTGGCGTGGTCGCGATAGAAGAGGCAGTCGCAGCGCAGTTCGCCGTCGGTCAGGGAGACGGCGTGGGAGCTGTTGTCGCCCCGAACCCGACAAGTAAAGCCGTTGATCTGGATGCGCTCATGTTCAGCGGCGTAGATCCGAGACTTTTCGACTTTGCTGATCAGGCTGCTGTTCATGCGCAGGTCCTCCGCTAGAATGACGCGCCGACCTTGAGGCGAGTTTAGCCCGCAGCGCGCGAGGATGGCACACGCCTTATGGAGTCACGTGCGCGCAAGCCGGTACGACGCGAGCGTTTCGTAGTGTGCGTCCGCGCCGAGATGGCTACGGATGAGATGGAGTTCGTCAACCCGCCAGGGCGCCGGGGCCGGAGCTGGCAGGCCTTCGACGGCGGCTCGCAGCGCAAGTCGCTCGTCGTTGGGGGCGCGCTCGGGGATGCGGGCGATCGTGAGATGGGGACGGAAGGGGCGCCGTTCGGGCGGGAAGTCGCGTCCGGCGAGGCGTTCGTCGAGCCGGGCGGCGCAGTCCGCCAGCCGTTCGAGCTCGCCGGCCAGGCCCGCCCAGACGACTCGCGGCCGGCGTCCGCCGAACACGCCACAGTCCCGCAGGCGCAACGCGATCGGGGTGGTCTGCGCAGCGGTTTCCTGCAGCGCCTCGTCGATCGCTTCGATCCGGGCGAGCGGAACTGAGCCGAGGAACTTGAGCGTGAGATGGAGCCGTTCACGCTGGACCCAGCGCATCTCGGGAAGGCTCGCGCGCTCGCGTCCCGACGTGAGGGCGGGCCGCGCTTGCGCGAGTGCATCGAGCACGTCGCCGGGCAGCGGGGCGGCGATGAACAGTCGGGCCTGATCGGTTGGCGCGGAACCATCGCTCATCGCGGAACCCTTCGCTCCCCCTCCCGATCGTGTCGCTGCCTCCGCGTGGCGACCAGCGTAACGCTGCCGCGAAGGCAGGCTGGGGAGAAGACAAAACAGACGGTTGCCTCGGGCAAGCCCCCCGGTAGGATGCAAGCGAAGCCAATCGCGAAAACGGGATGCCAGATGACCCAGGTAAGTGCAGGCGCGAAACCGGATCTGCCCGGCCTGACGAAGCGAGTGCGCAAGCACATCGTGGAGATGACGCATGCGGCGCAGTCGGGCCATCCCGGCGGCTCGCTCTCAAGCGTTGAGATTCTGACGGCGCTCTATTTCGGGGGAATCCTGCGGCACCGGCCCGAGCAGCCTGACTGGCCCGATCGCGACCGCTTCGTGATGAGCAAGGGCCACGCGACGCCGGTCGTCTACGGGATTTTGGCCGAGGCAGGCTATATCGATCCGGCCATCCTGCCGAGCTTCCGCCAGCTCGACACGCAGCTCCAGGGCCACGTAACCCGCGGCAAGCCGCCTGGTGTGGAGATGAGCGGCGGTGCGCTCGGACTGGGGCTCTCGTTCAGCAACGGCCTGGCTCTCGCCCACCGTCTCGATGGCCGCGACAGCCGCACCTACTGCCTGCTGGGCGACGGCGAATTGAACGAGGGCCAGAACTGGGAAGCGGCGATGAGCGCCGCCCACTTCGGCTTCGACTCGATCACGGCGATCGTCGATCGCAACGGCTACCAGAATGACGATCTGCCCGGCGACGAGGTGATGAATCTGAATCCGCTGCCCGACAAGTGGGCCGCGTTTGGCTGGCACGTGATCGAGGCGGATGGCCACAACCTGGACCAGATGGTGGCCTCCTACGAGGAGGCTCGACAGGTGCGCGGCAGGCCGCAGGTGATCATCGCGGCCACGCAAAAGGGCAAGGGCGTCTCCTTCATGGAGGGCTCGGGCGGCTGGCACGGCAAGGCGCCAAACGACGAACAACTGGCGCAAGCGCTGGAGGAGATCGGCGCATGACGACGCAGGCAGACGCAGCCCCTGCAGCGGCGACGCGTGAGGCATTCGGCCCGGCGCTGATCAAGCTGGCCGACGCGGGCTTCGACATCGTTGCGCTGGAGGCCGACCTCTCGGCTTCGACCGGCGGGATCAAGCTGCGCGCCGAGCATCCCGAGCGCTGGTACACCGTGGGCGCGGCAGAGCAGAACATGATCAGTATGGCGGCGGGGTTAGCGGCGGCGGGCAAGACGGCCTTTTGCGCCTCCTTCGCCGTGTTCATGCCGGGCCATTGCTTCGACCAGATCCGCATTTCGGTCGTGCAGCCGCAGCTTAACGTGAAGCTGCTGGCCAGCCATGGCGGGGTCAGCGTGGGCGAGGACGGCGCCTCGGCGCAGGCGATCGAGGACCTGGCGCTGATGACCGCGCTGCCCGGATTGACCGTGCTGGTGCCGACGGATGTCGTCGAGGCCGGGAAGGCGATCTGGGCCGCGGGCACGACCGACGGGCCGTTCTACATTCGCGTCGGCCGGCCCAAGCTGCCGGTGCTCTACGACGAGTCACACGAGTTCCAAATTGGCAAGGCGCACCAGTTGCGCGAAGGCACGGACGTGACCGTGATCGCCTGCGGCTTGTTGGTCTCGGCCGCCGTCGACGCCGCCGACGCCCTGGCCGGCGACGGACTCTCGGTGCGCGTGCTCAACATGTCCACGATCAAACCACTCGACGACGAGGCGATTCTGCGGGCGGCGCGGGAGACCGGCGCGATCGTGACCGCCGAAGAGCACAACGTGATCGGCGGCCTGGGCTCGGCCGTCGCGCGGACGCTCGCGTTGCAAGCGCCGACGCCCGTCGAAATGGTGGGCGTGCAGGACCGCTTCGGCGAGTCGGGCACATGGAAGCAGTTGCTGGCACGGCACGGCCTGAACGCCGCCGGGGTCCGCGACGCCGTTCGGCGCGTAGTCGCCCGCAAGTAGCGCTTAGCCCCCGGCTGCCGCTCGGGCCCCGGCCAGGATCGCTGTCGTCGCCTGGGCCCACGGCACGACCTCTTCGATCGACTGGTTGAAGAGCGGGAAGAACGCGGCGGTGACTTCGAGTACGACGGCCTTGGAGCTGGCCTCCAGCGTCGCGTAGCCCTCTGTGTTGCTGGTCCAATCGATGGTGGAGAGGGTGCCGGCGTCAAGGAGAGCCGTCGCCGCGGGAACCACCCCTTCCCAGATCGCCAAGACCGCTGCCGGGTCCGTGGGCCATGCTTCGGCGTTCGCCTCGAAGTGGATGATGTATTTCGCTATGAGTTCCCCAATCGTGCTGCAGTGCGGAACGAACTGGACCGCGGAGCATACGGCAGATGGGTCATTGCGCCGCAAGCGGATCCGATATGGTCGGCGGATCAGCAAGAAAAAGATCGATTCCGCCGTGGTGGGCCTCGTGCTGTTCGGCGTTTTGTTGGGTGGTTTGGTGGGCGAAATCGTGTTGGCCGTGACGGTCGGATCCTATGTGCTGTACTCCGTCGCGCGCGGAGTCGCGTGGTTACGCGCCCGGCGCGCCGTGGGGCCGGACGACTAGCCGCCCTCGCTTCGGCACCGCAATGACTGCCGCCGCGCGGGCACGCTAGCGGTCGCCACGCGTCCATGCCTGGTGGGTTTGCGTCGACTCGGCGCGCGGTTAAGGAGAGGATCGCCCGGGGGGCGATCCTTGCGCAGACTGACTCCAAGCGCCGGGCCGAGAGTGGCTACCCTCCGGCAGCCGACTTCGCACCGGCGAGCAGGGCTGCCTTGGCCTCATCCCAAGGCAAGATCTCGTCGACCTCTTGGCTGAAGAGGGGGAAGAAGGCCGCCCCGACTTCTGTCGCGGCGGCCTTCGACGGGGCCTCCAGGGTGGTGTAGCCCGCCATGTTGCTGGTGAACATTGATCTCGCTGAGGGTGCCGGAATCCAACAGTCCCTGAGCGCCCGCGATCACCTGCTCCCAGAGCGCCAACCGCTCTACCGGGTCGGTGGGCCAGGACTCAGGATTCGCCTGGAATCGGATCACGTACTTGGCCATTAGGTGTCCCGAATCTTGATGTATTGCTGAACTAAATGCGGTAGCGCGAGGGAGAATAGCGCAGAAATGTTGTGGGGTGGTAAGCGGCTCCGATCGGTGGAGCCGAAGCAGGGTAGAAGCGGGCTGACCGGCCGCGCCGCTCCCGACTCTCAGGCGCCCAAGAACTCCCGTACCGCGCGCAGGCTGGCGGTCGTTAAGGTCGGCGTCGTCGCGGCCTGCGGCGGCGGGCCGCGACCGTGATGGTCGAGCCAGATCGTGTCCATGCCGACGGCGGCCGCGCCCTCGACGTCGTTGACGAAGGAGTTGCCGATGTAGACGGCGTCCGAGGCCAGTACTTCGAGAGTCGTCAGGGCTTGCTCGAAAATGGCGGGATCAGGCTTCTGGACGCCGACCTCATCCGAGATCAGCGGTTCGGGAAAGAAGCGGTCCAGACCCACGGTTCTGATCTTGAGACGCTGCTCAGAGCTGCCGCCGTTGGTGATCATGCCCAGCCGCGCCTGCCCGGCGACCGCCTGCACCAGTTCGACGGCGTGATCGAGCAGGGCCAGCCCGTCGATGCGGCCTTGGAGGTAGATGGCGGCCATTTCGGGGGCGAGCTCCGCGGGAGCGTCGACGCGAGCGAACGCTCGCCGCAGCCATTCCTCGCGGCTGAGCCAGGCTGGCCAGTTTCCGCGGTTGGCGGCCATGGCCTCGCGCACGACGGTGGTGCGCGCCTCCTCCAAGCGAGCGTCAGGGACGGGGTGGCCGCGCTCGCGAAGCGCCTGCGCGACCAGGGCGGTGGCCTGCTGGACGCCGTCTTCTTCGCTCACCAAGGTGCCATCGAGGTCGAAGACCACAGCCGCGTAGCGGGGCATCGCTACTCCTCGGGCTTGTCGTTTTCATCCTGCGAGGCGATATCGCGGACGCCGGCCAGGTCGTCCGCCTCGTCGCACTCTTCCGTGAGTTCGTCGAGCGTGCCATCCAGGCCGGATTCCTCGTCGTAGTCGTCCGCGCCTTCGTCGGTCAGCTCGGGGTCGAGCTCGTCCTGGTAGATCTCGAAGGGCCAGATCGGCCACTCTTCGAACTCTGACGGGGGATCCTCGGTGGGCCCTTCGGGGTGCTCGACGTCGGCTTCGTGGTCCGGGATGTAGGTTTGCGTGGGACGGGCTTTGAACTCCATCCCCTCCTCGTGGGTGACGATGTTGGAGAGGGCGTAGCCGATCCAAGCGAGGCAGCCGCAGTCGAGCCGGAACGAGACGGCGAAGCGGCGGCGGCGCAGCGCCTCCTCGCGAATGAAGTCGTGGAACTCGCCGAGGTCTTCCTCGGGCAGGACGGCTTCGACCTTGCCCTCGAAGAGCAGGTCTAGCGCGTCGGTGGGACTCTCGTCCCGCTCATCACCGACGGGCCTGTCGGCCTGCGGGTCGTCTATCGCCGTGCCCTCGTCGTGCTCGGACTCCATGCTCGCTCCACCAGCGGGGGTTGAGTTGCCCGCGCTCCAACGTTTTGAGGATGTGCAGTCTAGCGCGGCAGCCCGACGGCTCTCGCTCCAGTGAGGGTGTGGTTCGCATCGGCAAAGTCGCTGACCGACTCTTCGTCGGAGTAGACGCCCGCCTCGGCGCCGGCCCAGACCGTGACGATGAAATCCTGGCGGAGCGGATCGGCGCTGCGCACCACGCGATCGTCGAGGTCGGCGATCGCGTGGTGGATGTCATCTTCCGCCCAGTCCGATGGCACGCAGAGCGTGGCGTACACGATCGTGGGGGTGAAGTGCAGGTCGGCCCGGGCGCGGCTGCCCTGCTCGTTCTCCACGACGTAGCTCTCCGACGAGGGGGTGCGGGATTCGCGCTCATAGGTAAACATCGCGGCCTCGCTTCGGCTCGTGGTGGGGCTCTGCCGTGGTCGGAGGTTCAGCTGCCAACCCTGGTTGCAGCGTAGCCGCAAGTCATATCGGGTGCTCAGTCTGGATGCGGCTCAATCGGGACGGATTTGGCCGTCGCCGCGCACGACCCACTTGTACGAGGTCAGTTCACGCAGCCCCATAGGGCCGCGAGCGTGCATCTTGCCGGTGCTGATTCCGACTTCGGCGCCCAACCCGAACTGGCCGCCGTCGTTGAATTGAGTCGACGTGTTGACGAAGACGGCCGCGGCGTCCACCTCGTTGAGGAAGCGCTCCGCGTTGTGGTAGTCGTTCGTCACGATCGCCTCGGAGTGGCCGGACCAGTGATCCGCGATGTGCTGCATCGCGGCGTCGAGATCGTCGACGATGTGCAGCGCGCAGCGCATGGCGAGGAATTCGGTGTCGTAGTCGTCTGGGCCGATGGCGATGGCGTTGGCGCCAGCCTCCTGCAGCGCGCCAAGCGACGCTTCGTCGGCGCGGATCTCGACGCTTCCGCCCCAGCGCTCCGCCAGCGCGGGCAGGAACGACGCGGCGGCGTCGCGGTGCAGCAGCACGACGTCCAACGCGTTGCAGATCGAGATGCGGCGGGTCTTGGCATTGTCGACGATGTCGACCGCCATCGCGGTGTCGGCCGCCCCGTCGACGTAGGTGTGGCAGATCCCGATCCCGCCGGCGACGACCGGCATCGAGGCTTCGTCGCGCACCCGTTCGATCAGCGGCTTGCCGCCGCGCGGCACGATCAGGTCAATCAAGTCATTCATTTGCAGCAGCTCCGCCACGAGCGCGCGGTCGGGGTTGCGGATGAGCTGGACGGCTTCGCCGGGCAGCCCGTTCTCGGTCAGCGCTTCGGTCACGGTGGCGGCCAGCAGCGTGTTGCTCTGCACGGCCTCCCGGCCGCCACGCAGGACGCAGGCATTGCCGCTCTTGAGACAGAGCGCGGCGATATCGATCGTGACGTTGGGCCGGCTCTCGTAGATCGAGGCGATCAAGCCGAGCGGCACTCGGACCCGGCCCACGCGCAGCCCGCTGGGGCGCAGCGACTCGTCGATCACCTCGCCGATCGGGTCCGGCAGCGCGATCACGTCGCTGAGTGAGTCGGCTAGGGCGGCGACGCGCTCCGGCGTCAGTTCAAGCCGATCGAGGAAGGATTCGGGGCGACCGGCCTCCCGGGCCGTGTTCATGTCTTTGCCGTTGGCATCGACGATGGCGTCGCTGCGCTCGCGCAGCAGGTCGGCGACACGGGCCAGGACCGCGTTCTTCTGTTCGGTACCCGCGATCGCCACGGCGGGAGCGGCCGCGCGCGCGGCGCCAACCTGGTCGCGCAGAACGGCCGCCGCCTCAGGGTCGACGGATTCACCGCGGGTGGCTGTAGTCGTCATGGCAACTCCGGCGGGGCATCCTCACCCCGAAAGTCATACTCATCGCTGGTGATGCCGCGGCGTTCGTGGTCGCCCTGGAAGACGGCGATCTCGCTGCCGTTCTCGGAACCGGCGGGCTTGAGCAGGTACCCGCCGTGGAACGTGTGCTGGGGGTCGCTGAAGGAGGTGATCCGGCCCGACCAGGCGACTTCTCGCTGGTCGCCTACGACGGTCGTCTCAATCTCCAGGTAGACGTAGCAGTCGCTCAGGCGCTGCCCTTGGAGCGATTGGAGTTCGGCGGCGAAGTCCTTGCGTTTGCGGATCGACGGCACTGGTTTCTCCCTGTGCTGGCAAAGCTTAGCGAGACGCCGGTTCCGACTTCAGTGGCTTGGAATGCACCGCGCGGCACCGATCAGAGCACGACCATGTTGTTGCGATGGATGACCTCGGCGCCCAGCTCATAGCCGAGGATGACCGCGATGCGATCCGAGCGCTCGCCCTGGATGCGGGCGATCTCGTCCGCGTCGTAGTGGCTGATCCCGACGGCGACGCGCGTGCCTTCAGGATCTCGCACCTCGACGATGTCGCCGCGCCGGAACTCCCCTTCCGCGCGTACGATCCCAGCGGATAGCAGGCTGCGGCCCTTGTCGCGCAGCGCGCCGGCCGCGCCCGCGTCGACGACGATCGCTCCGGCGGAGGCCAGGCCGGAGATCAGCCAACGCTTGCGGCTCTCCTGGCGCGAGCCTCGGGCGGGGAAACGCGTGCCGACGGCCTCGCCGGCGGCGATCCGTAGCAGAGCGTCGGGCTCGCGGCCGTGCGCCACGACAACCTCGCATCCGCCGCGGGTGGCGAGTTCGGCCGCCTGCAGCTTCGCGCGCATGCCGCCGCGTCCGGTGGTGCCGCTCGCCGCTTCAAGTGAGGGGGCGGGCCCTGCGAAGGCGAGCGCCGCCTTGATGTCGGTGACTTCGGCCAGCGGCTCGGCCCCGGGGGCGTCGCGAGGGTCGACTTTGTAGAGGCCGTGCACATCGCTGAGCAGAATCAGCAGGTCGGCATCGATCAGGTTGGCGACCAGAGCTGAGAGCCCGTCATTCTCACCGAAGGCGCCGCCACGCAACTCCTCGTCGGCGACGACGTCGTTCTCGTTGATCACTGGAACCACCTTGGGCACCGCGAGCAGGCCGTCGAGCGTGTTGCGCGCGTTGAGATAGCCGCCGCGGTCGGCCAGATCGGCGCGTGTCAGTAGCGCCTGCGCAGCGATCAGGCCGTGCTTGCGCAAGAGTGAGTCGTAGCGCTCGACGAGTTGGCTCTGGCCGATCGCGGCGAGCACCTGTCGATGCGGGGTGTCAGCGACGGCCTCGCTGTTGGGCCCGATCCGATCCCGACCTGCCGCGACTGCCCCACTGGTGACGATCGCGACCTGAGCCCCGGCCGCGTTCAGCGCGGCGACCTGGCGTACGAGGTCACCCATCACCTCGGCGCTGAGCTGCGCTTCGCCGTCGGTCAGCAACTTGGTGCCGAACTTGGCGACGATGCGTTTGCCATCGAGCTGATGGCCGCTGAGTGGAAGGGAGGCGCTCACCGGGCGGGAGTCCGTTCGCTGGTTCATGGGCTCGCGGGACAACTGGTCGATCCCGACTGTACGTCAGTCGATCGCGCGGGCGACAGCGGCCAACGTGAAACTGGGCGGGCAGTTCCGCCGCCATGTAGTGGGGCTCCGCCCAGCGCCGTACCATGGAGCCATGCGATTTGACCTGCACTACCTGAGCCACTGGTGGGTGGTGCATCTGCGCTGGTGGCGCGACGACGCCCGCTTGCTGATGCGCCGCACGCTGAGCGAATTCCGCGACGACTACTGCACGCAGCTCGCGGCGGGCATCTCCTACTACGTGCTCTTCTCGATCTTTCCGCTGACGATCCTGGCGATCTCGATCAGCGGGTTGATCCTGACCGACGACAGCATCCGCGACGACGTGGTGGAGGAACTCTTCGAAGTGCTCCCGCTCTCGCAGGACGAGGGTCGCGAGGACCTGGAGCGGGCCGTCGACAGCGTGGCGACTGGGCTTTCGGCGATCGGGCTGGTCTCCATCTTGGGGTTGCTCTGGGCGGCCTCGGGCATGATGGGAGCGGTGCGGCATGCGCTGGATGAGGCCTGGGATCTGCGCTACCGGCGCCCGTTCCTGCGCGCGAAGATGATCGATCTGTTGATGGTCATGGCCGTGGGGTTACTGGTGGGGGCGTCGATTGCGTCGACGGTCTTCTTGCAGGTGGCGCGTCGGGTCTCGGACGGCGTGTCGGACTTCCTGGGGCCGCTGGGCGCGGGCGCGGATGTCAGCATCGAGATCGTGGCCGTGCTAGTACCACTGACCGTCTCCTTCGCGGCCTTCGGCTTCATCTACAAGGTGTTGCCCAGCGTGCGCACGCGCTGGCGCGAGATCTGGCCGGGGGCCCTTCTGGCGGCGCTGCTGTTCGAAGTGGTCAAGAACGGCTTCGCGTTCTACCTGCGCTACTTCGGCAACTACGATGCTGTTTACGGGTCGTTGGGCGCGGTCCTGGCATTCCTCTTCTTTGTCTACGTCAGCTCAAACATCTTGCTGCTGGGGGCCGAAATGGCGTCGGAGTGGCCGCGGGTGATGCACGGCCACTACGACGAAGAGCTGACGCGCGGGGAAGGCGGTAAGTCGGTGCCTCGGTGGCGCCGGATCTTGGCGGGCCTGCTGGGACTGGTGCGCGCGGAGGAGGAGGCTCCGGACGCCGTGGCAGACCGCGGGGCCGGGGCGGTTCGTCGCGAACGGCGCATGGACGAGGTCCGGCGTCGGGTGGCGAGCGCCGGTAGGCCTGACGACGAGTTGGCGAACGATGGCGGAACGCCAGCCGAGGACCCGGGCGGCGAACCTCCGGACCCGTCAGAACGCGGCTCGTAAAGTAGCGTTCCTGGAACGCGACGGGGGCGGCCAATTCAGTCTGCGGGGTCGAGTCGAACGGGCGGCAGCTAGCGCGCGATGTCCGACATCACGTCGCGCTCGTCGTCCTTCCCTTGGCCGGGTATGGGCTCCTCGAAAACGCGGTCCGGTACGTCGTCGTACTCGAGCTGGAGGGCGCGGCAGATGGCGGCGTGCATGCCGTAGGAGGCGACGGCGTAGGTCAGCTCTAGGATCTCCTCGTCCGAGAAGTTCGACTTGAGCGAGTCGAAGACGCCGTCCGGCACGCGGCCGTCATTCCCGATCAAGCCGTCGACGTAGGCCAGCACGGCGCGATCTTTGTCGTCGAAGACG
Organism: Dehalococcoidia bacterium; assembly: GCA_963577225.1. Taxonomy (GTDB): domain Bacteria; phylum Chloroflexota; class Dehalococcoidia; order Bin125; family Bin125; genus JAPUIR01. The sequence continues at coordinate 34,269 of CAUYZA010000003.1, forward strand.
GCGGACTGAGCGGACCAGGCCGGCAGCGCCGCGACCTCTTCCTCGCTCAGCCCGGCGGCGCGCGCCGCCTTGCAATGCTGCGAGAAGACGAATTTGCTGCCCTGCACGAAGCCGGAGCGCGTGAGGCCCAGCTCTCGGTAGCGCGGCTGCAGCAGGCGGTCCTTGGAGCTGAACAGTCCGAAGCCGCGGGTGGCATGGTCGAAAACCTCAGGGACGAGGGCGAAGACGGTCCACCAGTTGCCAGGTGTACCTGTGGCGGTGCCGGGTTCGGCGACGGGATCGCGCTCGTCGAAGAGGCGCTCGTACATGGCGACGACTTCGGGCGTCGCTTCGGACTTGGGGACCTGGCGCAAGCGTGGCATGCGGAATCTCCTGTTGTTTGAGTCGCAGGAGTGTAAGGCCGTGCCGCTTAGGTGGCGATCTTGCGGACGCCGAGGGCGATCGTCATGCCCTCAATCTCTTCGTTAACCTGGTGGGCGTCGGGCTCGGGCTTCGTGCCATACAGGTTCAGCGCGAGGGTCTCGTCCTGGATGTGGCTGCCCCACTCCTCGACGGCGCTGCGGAGCGCTTCGTCCTCTGTTGTGAGCCAGAGTTCGATCCGGTCCGCAACCTCGAAGCCGGCCGAGCGCCGCATCCCCTGTACGAGATGCACGATCTCGCGCGCCCAGCCCTCGCGTTCCAGCTCGGGCGTCGTCTCCGTGTTGACCGCGACGGCGTAGCCGGCCTCCTGGGCGGTGGCGGTGCCCGCGCCTTCTGTCGTTTCGATCAGCAAGTCGTCGGCCGCCAGCGAGACGCCCGCGACCTCGATCGTCTCGCCGGCTTGTGCGGCGGCCGCGATCTGCGCTGCCATCTCCGGTTCCAGGGCCCGCAAGGCGCTGCGCAGCTGGCCGACTTCCTTGCCCAGGCGGGGTCCGAGCAGGGGCAGATTGGGCTTGATCACGTAGCCGACGAGGTCCGTTGAGGCATCGACAAAGCGCAGTGCTTTGACGTTGAGCTCGTCGAGCAGGGTCTCCGCGTGCGCGGCGACGAGGTTCGCTTCCGCCTGGTCGGCAACGCCCACCAGCACCTCCGGCAGCGGTTGGCGCACTTTGACGCCGGCCTTGCTGCGCGCGGCGCGGCCCAGCGAGGCGAGACGCTGGACCAGCTCCATGGCCTGGTTCAGGTCGGTGTCGATGAGGGAGGCGTCGGCCTCGGGCCAGGCGGCGAGGTGGACGGAGTCCGCGTCATTGACCGTCAGATTCCGGTGCATCTCCTCGGCCACGTACGGGGTGAACGGCGCGAGCAGCTTGGCCAGCGTGGTCAGGCACTCGTGCAACGTGTGATAGGCGGCGGCCTGGTCGGCCGCATCGTCGGACTTCCAGAAGCGACGTCGGCTGCGGCGCACGTACCAGTTGCTGAGCTGATCGACGAAGCCTTCGATGGCGCGTGCGGCCGCCGTCGGTTCATAGTCGTCGAGCTGTGCCGTGACCTCTTCGATCAGGCGATGGAGGGCGCTGCGCACCCAGCGGTCGAGTTCGGTGCGCTGCTTGGGCGGCCTAGAAGCCGGATCGAATTCGTCGATGTTGGCGTAGGTGACGAAGAACGAGTACGTGTTCCAGAGCGTGAGCAGAAACTTGCGCTGCGTTTCCCCTACCAGGTTGCTGCTGAAGCGGCGCGGGTTGCCCGGCGGCGAGGCGCTGATCATGTACCAGCGCGTGGCGTCGGCGCCGTGCTCGTCCAGCACCGACCAGGGGTCGACGACGTTGCCCTTCGACTTGCTCATCTTCTCACCGGCCTCGTCCAGGATGTGGCCCAGCGAGATCACGTGGCGATACGAGACCGGCTCCGGGATCTGTTCGGCGGCGTGCAGCAGGGTCGCTTCCGCGTGGAGCGAGTAGAACCAGCCGCGCGTCTGGTCCACGGCCTCGCAAATGAAGTCGGCCGGGAAGCGCTCTGCGAACAGCTTCGCGTTCTCGAAGGGGTAGTGCCACTGCGCGTAGGGCATCGCGCCACTGTCGAACCAGGCGTCGGCGACCTCGGGGATGCGACGCATGGTGCTGCCGCACTCGCCGCAGGTGAATTCGACCACGTCGACGAAGGGGCGGTGGGGGTCGTCGAGGCCCTCCGGCAGGTTGCGGGCGCGCTGGGCCAGCTCGTCGTATGAGCCAACGGCTTCGACGGCGTCGCAGTCCTGGCAGCGCCAGAACGGCAAGGGGGTGCCCCAGTAGCGCTCGCGGCTGACGGCCCAGTCGATGTTGTTGGCGATCCAGTCGCCGTATCGGCCGTGCTGGATGTGTTGTGGGTACCACGACATCTGCTCGTCGTTGGAGCGCTGTAACGACGACGCGACCTTCGTTGTCGCGATGTACCAGGAGGGCTTAGCGTAGTAGAGCAGCGGCGTGCCGCAGCGCCAGCAGAACGGGTAGGTGTGGCGAATCGTCTCGTGCGTGAGCAGCAGGCCGCGGGCGTCCAACTCCGCGATGATGAGGGGGTCGGCATCCTTGACGAACTCGCCCTGCCAGGGTGAGTTCTCGCCCGTGATGCGGCCCTTGAGATCGAC
>CAUYZA010000004.1:0-28972 GCA_963577225.1 Dehalococcoidia bacterium
GGGCAAGGGCTCTCAGCCTTCGTCGGCCTCGATCAGCGCCGCGATGATGGCATGCAGGATCGGCCCCTGCGCGACGAGTCCCCGGATCTCGCCGTCCTCGACTATCGGGAGATGATGCACGCCGTCGACGGAGAGCAGCTGAGCGGCCTTGCCAAGCGGATCGTCCGGATCGATCGTGATCGGGTCCGGCGTCATCACGTCGCGCACGGCGAGACTGCCGCCGTCGTCGCCGGGATGTTGAATTGCCACCACGGCGTCGCGGTCGGTCAGGATGCCTATCAACTGCTCGTCCTCGACAACGAGCAGGGCGCGAGCGTGCCGCTGGCGCATGCGGAAGAGCGCCGTCTGCAGTGAGTCCGCCGGTCCGATCGTGGCCGGGTGAGAGACGGCGATCGTCGTGACCGACTGTTCCAGCATCAGCTCGGACAGGACGTCTCCGGGGAAGACGATGTTGGTGTCGGAGGGCAGCCAGTCGGCGTCCTGCCACGGATCTTGCTCTTGCAGCGTCTCGAATTCAGGGCGGTCCGCGCCGGGCATCAGGCCCCCTCGCGATTCACCGGGCGGGGTGTGGACGGTGGTTGATTGAGCACGAGCTCAGGCATCGACTCGGCCAGATAACTTATCAGGTCGCGCCCGCGAATCACGGCGCGCAGAGTCCCGTCGGCCTCAATCAGGGGGAGATGGCGGATCCGTTCGCGGTCGACGACACGCAGCGCTTCCATCAGCGGCGTGTCCGGCGTGACCGAGATGATCGGGCTGTCCATGATCGTCTGGACCGGCGTGCCGTCATCGATCCCCTCGTGGAAGCACTTCTCCACCAGGTCGCGATCCGTAAGCAGGCCAATCGCGCGCGACCCATCCATCACGACCAGGCAGCGCGTGCGCCCCGTGCGCAGGATGCGCAGCGCCTCGCTGAGCGGGCTCCCGCGCTCGATCGTGACGGGCGGGCGGCGCACCAGCGCCGAGACGGGTTCTTCGAGCATCCCGATCCCCCGATTTCGCGTTCTCTAGTAGACGTATTGTAGGCGCTCCCCGGTCCGGGGTTGCTCCTTCGCCGCGGCCGGCGTGGACAATGCGTGTTTGAGCGATGATCGAGAGACAGAACGCGGCGGAGATCGGCTTGGAGGCTGCGATGCGCCTGGTGGTGATTGGTGGAGACGCGGCAGGTGGCAGCACCGCGGCAAACGCGAAGCGCCGCGATCCAAACATCGACGTAGTCATGTTCGAACGGGGGCCATGGACCTCGTACTCCGCTTGAGGCTTTCCCTTCGTGCTCGGCGAGCACGTCAGCGATTGGGGACAGCTCATCACCCGCTCCGCCGACGAACACCGGCGGCGCGGCATCGACGTTCGGGAGCAGACGGAGGTTGTGGGGATCGACTTGGCTGCGCAGCGTGTGCACTGGCGTGCGGGGAGCAGCGGCGCGGAGGGCGTCGAGCCGTATGACCTGCTGGCCTACACCACCGGCGCCCACGACGTTCGGCCGGACTTGCCGGGGCTCGATCTGGGTTATCCCGTCTTTACGCCCCGCCAGGCGATGCAGCTTGGCGGCCGGCTTCCGCCCGTTCAGCGCGCGCTCGTCGTGGGTGGCGGCTATATCGGACTGGAGATGGTGGAGGCCATGCGGGCGCGGGGCATCGCCACGACGCTGATCACACGCTCCGCTCACTGCCTGCGCCGTACGTTCGATCCCGAGATGGCGACTCAGGTGGAGAGCGTGATCGAGTCGATGCAGGTCGACTTCCGTCCCGCGACGCCATTGCAGGCGATCGAGCGGTCGTCCGACGCGGTCGTCGCGCACACGGCACGGGGCGAGATCGAAACCGACATCGTGATCCTGGCGATCGGAAGTGCACCAACGGTGGAGCTCGCGCAGGCCGCTGGCATTTCACTGGGGGAGACCGGCGCGGTTGCCGTCGACCACGAACAGCGCACACGGATCGACGGCGTCTTCGCCGCCGGCGATTGCGCGGAGGCCTGGGACGTCGTTGGGCGACGCTGGTCGAACTGGCATCTGGGCACAATCGCGAACAAGGCGGGTCGAGTCGCAGGGCGGAACGTCGCCGCGCTGAGCCGCGGCGATCCGCTGGAGCGGTTTCCGGGCGCTTCCGGGACCACGATCGTGCGCCTCGGCGAGTTCGAGCTCGCCCGCACTGGACTGCTCGAATCCGACGCCCGCGCCCAGGGTTTCCAGATCGACACGCAGCAGGTTGAGACGCGGCAGATCGCGGGCTACATGCCCGGCGCCTCGCCGCTGCATGCCAAGCTGATCTTTGCGCGCGATTCCGGTCGCGTGCTGGGCGGGCAGATCGTGGGCCAGCGCGGCGCCGGCAAGCGGATCGATGTCGTTGCGACAGCGGTGATGTACGGACTCACTCTGCAGCAGCTCGTCGACGCCGATCTTGCGTACGCCCCACCGTTCTCGCCCGTCTGGGATCCGGTGCAGACCGCTGCACGCGCGGCGCTGCAGGACCAATCCCGCGGGTCCGGAACAGCTTGAGGGAGTGGCCGAGACGCTGCGGGCGGGCCACCTCATGATCCGGAGCCGCTGGGACTAGTTCGGGATGTGGCGCGGGGGCGGCCCCACGCGACGGTCCAACTCGTACTGCCGGTCGCGAATGATCCGCTCGGCGATTTCATGCACCGCGTTTTCGATCCACAACGAGGCGGGGGAGCCGGGCGTGTAATCGGCGGGGCCGATCGAATCGACGCGATTCTGCTGCTGCAAAAGATTGGCCCGTTTGAACTCGTCGCCGGAGCCGGGCTGGTAGACCGCGAACGTGCGGCCACCGAACTGGTTCACAACGGAGAATATCGGCACGTCGCTGGGACCGTCCGCGACACAGATCATATTGTCGAACGGGATCCGACGGTCGGTCTGCTCCAGCTTGGCGTTGACGTCGATGTCGGGCCGCACGTTGCTGCCCTTGTTCAGTTCAAACAGGGCGCGAGTCTTGGAGGTGTTGTCGATCACGTAGACGATGTCGGAAATCACGCGCGTCTCCTCGATCGCCGTCTGCGCCCCGTCGCTGAGGAAGCCGGGCGGCGCTACGCGTTCGGCGAATTCGCAGCCCCAGATCCCGTCGACGTGATCACTCACATCGCTGCCGGCGATCAGCTCGCGCAAGCCGGTGCTGACGATGTAGTGCTCCAGTGTGATCTCGGCGCGCCGGTAGTCGGCTTGCTCCTCCACCGTGGCGCGGAGTTGATCGAAGAGGGCCGGCAGTCCCTTGTAGAAGGGGATCTCGGCTCCCAGTCGTCGCAGGAGGGCGTTATTCAGGCCGTCGAAGATGCCGTATCGGACATAGGTCAGGATGTGGTTGAGATAGACGGAGTCGTTGGGGATGTGGGCCAGGCCTTGGCTGCTGTAGTAGCCTGGCAGGGCGTTGACCTCTTCCCAGAAGTTGCGCGCTTCCACGCCGTAGTGTCGGAAGAGGGGCTCCTGCATGTACGCGGGCGTCAGGGTCTTGTCGAAGTCCCAAACGACCGCGATCACGTTCTGTTGCGCCAGGCCAGGCGCCATGCGTCCACCCGTTCCTTGCCGACCTCTGCTGCCCCAGTGTACGTGCTAGACCAGCGAGAAGACGATCGCTCCTGGTGGGGGCGTTCCGTCCGCGCCGGCGTCGAGTGATCCGAAGCGGTCCGACAGGGCTCCGTAGCGGTGACGGAAGATCGACTCCAGTTGCCGCCGCACGATCAGGTCGTGGAGTGGCCGGCTAAGCGGGCCGAAGGGCAGCACGTAGTGCACGATGTCCCGCACCTCGACCCCGCCCTCGACCGCCTCGAACTCGTGGCGGTGATGCCAGAGCCGGTACGGACCGGCGCGCTGCTCGTCGACGAAGGCTGTCGGCGCGTCGATGGAGATGATCACGGTCAGCCAGCTGACGGGGATGTTGAGGAGTGGCGTGATCGTGTAGGTGATCGCGAGGCCTTCCGAGAGCTGGGGAGGAAGGTCCGAAGTGATCCGGAAGTTGAGCCAGTCAGGCGTGATCGCGGGCAGATTCGACGGCGTGGCGAAGAAGTCCCATGCCTCGTCTAGTGTCGTCGCAAGGCGCTGACGGCTGTGGATGCGATGGATTCTCATACTGCCCTCTTGCGTCAGGCCGGTGCGTCGGGTCGCTCGTCGGAAGAAACCGGCTCGCGCAGCAGGTGACGCTGGAGCTTGCCGGCTGCCGTGCGCGGCAGCGCATCAACGAAGTGAATCGTATCGGGACACTTGTAGCGCGCGAGATTCGCCGCGCAGTGCGCCGCCAGCTCGTCGGCCGCCGCGCCGTCGGATGCGCCACGCGGCACGACGAACGCGACCGGACGCTGCCCCCAGTCGGGATGAGGCACGCCCACCACCGCGGCTTCTTGAACCCCGGGGTGTGAGAGCAGCACGGACTCCACCTCTGCCGGGTAGATGTTCTCGCCACCCGAGATGATCAGGTCCGTGCGTCGATTGAGCACGTGTAGATAGCCATCGACGTCGATCCGGCCGATGTCGCCCGACCGCAACCATTCGCCATCGAATGCGCGTGCCGTCGCGTCGGGGTCGTCCAGATAGCCCGCCATCACACTGGGACCGGCGATCTGGATCTCGCCGGGACAGTCGGCGGGGACCGCCTTGCCATCGTCGTCGACGACGCGGATCGCGCTGCCCCACAGCGCCTTCCCCGCCGCCCCGAGCCGGGTCAGCGACTCGCTCGGCGCCAGCGTCACGACTTGCGACGCGGTCTCCGTCAGACCGTAGGTCTGAGTGACCGGGACCCCAGCCGTGGCGCAGCGCCGGAGCAGGTCCTGCGAGAGCGAGCCGCCGCCCGTCAAGGCGCAGCGGAACGTCGTGGGGAAGGGTTCGTCGCCTCGGGCGTCGAGCATGCGCGAGAGCATCGTCGGGACCAGTGACGCAATGCTGACGCCTTGCATCTCGATTGCGCGATTGGCGTCGTCCGGATGGAAGTCCCGTTGGAGAACGACGGGGATGCCGAAGATCGCGCTGCGCAGCAGGATCGACAGCCCGGCCATGTGGAAGAGCGGGACGCAGCAGAGCCAGCGATCGGCTTCGGAGACGCCCAGATTGATCATCGCAGCGATGGCCGAGTGGTAATGGTTGGCCGCACTCAACTGGACGCCCTTGGCGGCGCCCGTGGTGCCGGAGCTGAACATTACCGTGTGTGGAAAGTCAGCCTCGATCGTCGTCCGTGGAGGGGAACTGCCAGAGCCGCTTGAGAGTTCGCCCAGTTCGAGCACCGCCGCGTCTTCCGCGACGGCGCCCGCGAGGACGCCATTCGGTCCGTCGACGATGACGGCGCTCGGCCGGGCGATGCGGATTTGGTCGCGCAATTCAGGCTCCGTGAGTCGGGTGTTGAGCGGGACCAGCGTTGCGCCTGAACGGGGCACCGCGTGGACAGCGGCGACAGTCGACGCAGTGCTGGCGGCGAGCAGAGCGATGCGGTCACCCCGTCGCGACCCGGACTTCGCCAGCCCGTTGGTGATGCGGTCGGATAGGGCGTCCAGTTCGGCGAAGGACCAGGTTTGTTCGTCGTCGATGAGGGCGGGTCGGTCGGGCCTGCGCTGGGCGCGTTCGTGCAGCCAGTCGTGGTTCGCGGCAGGCGTGGCGCTCACAGCAAGTAGCCTCCTGCCAGGAGCGCCCCGAATACTAGGTGCACAAGCCCGGTCTGCTTCAGGACGACGTTTAGGTCGCCGCCGGCCAGACCAGACTGCACCCCTACGACAAGTTTGATCGCCAGCGGCGCCGCCACCCAGGCCAACATCGCCGTCCACGGCATCAGGCCCGCCGCCGCGAAGATTGGCATGAGTGCGAACGCCGTGGCCAGCAGAAGCCCGTATTCGATTCGAGCGAAGTGTGGCCCGACGATCACCGCGAGCGTGCGCTTGCCGCTGGCGCGGTCCGTCTCAACGTCGCGCAGGTTGTTGATCACGAGGATGGCGGTGACCGGTAGACCGACCGCCAACGCAGCGGCGACGGCCTCCCAGGTGATCCGCTCGACCTGCACGAAGTAGGAACCGATTACCGCGACCAACCCAAAGAAGACGAAGACGAACACGTCGCCCAAGCCGTGGTAGCCGTAGGGCCAGGGGCCGCCCGTGTAGAAATAGCCGGCCATGATCGCCGCGCCGCCCGCGACCAGCACCGGCCAGCCGGCGACGACGATGAGATAGATGCCGACGCCCGCGGCGGCGGCGAATGTGACCGCGATCGCGAACCGGATCTGGCTGGCGCTGACTAGGCCCGCCTGGGTCACCCGCGTGGGTCCGAGTCGCTGCTCGCTGTCCGCGCCGCGACTGAAGTCGGCGTAGTCGTTTGCGAAGTTCGTCGCGATCTGGATCAGCACGGCGCCGATCATGGCGGCGACGAAGGCGCCCGGCTGGAAGTCGAACGCAGCCGTTGCCCAAGACGCCGCCGCGGTGCCGGCCAGGACCGGAGCGACTGCCGCCGGCAGCGTCGCTGGCCGCGACGCCATCAGCCAGACGCGGACAGTCGACGGTCGTGCGGTGGCGAGCTCGGACGTAGCGCTCATCGCTTCGGCAGCGAGTCGTACATGGCTGCCGGTTAGGGGAAGCGCTCGAACGAGGCGAAGTCGGGCGGGCGCTTTTCAACGAAGGCGTCGCGGCCCTCCTTCGCCTCGTCCGTCAGGTAGTAGAGCAAAGTGGCGTCGCCGGCGAGCTGCTGCAGGCCCGCGGCGCCGTCGGCCTCGGCGTTGAGCGCACGCTTGAGGAAGCGCAGCGCCATCGGGCTCTTGGAGAGCATCTCGCGGCACCACTGCACCGTTGTCTCTTCGAGTTCGTCGAGCGGCACGACGGTATTGACCAGCCCCATCTCCAGCGCCTCCTGGGCGCTGTATTGGCGGCAGAGGTACCAGATCTCGCGCGCCTTTTTGTCGCCCACCATGCGCGCCAACAGCGACGAGCCGTAGCCCGCGTCGAACGACCCCACCGCGGGACCAGTCTGGCCGAAGCGGGCGTTGTCGGCGGCGATCGTGAGATCGCAGACGACATGCAGCACATGTCCCCCGCCGATCGCATAGCCCGCGACCATCGCGACGACGGGCTTGGGGATGGCCCGGATCTGGCGTTGCAGGTCGAGCACGTTGAGCCGAGGCACGCCGTCGTCGCCGACGTAGCCGCCGTCCCCGCGGATCTTCTGGTCGCCTCCGGAGCAGAACGCCCGCCCCCCGGCGCCCGTCAGGATGATCACGCCGACTTTCGAGTTTTCGTGCGCCCGAGCGAAGGCGTCCTGCATGTCGAAGAGCGTCTGCGGCCGAAAGGCGTTGTGCACCTCCGGTCGATTGATCGTGATCTTGGCGATCCCGTCGGCGGTCTCGTAGAGGATGTCGCCGTAGTCATGCTCGCTCTGCCAGTCGATTGCCATGGTCGTTATCCGTTCCCGCTGCCTCTGTGACTGCGTGCTTCGATCGCCGCGTGCGGGGCGGCGCCGACGCTGCGCAGCAGCATGATGCGAATCGTTTCGTAGCTCTCGTCGATCGGGCGTCGCTCGCGACTGCTCGTCGTCACCCAACGTGTGATTACCCCGTGCAGAACGCCGATCCAAGCCTGTGCCGCGATGGTCGTGTCGATCGGCTCAATCACGCCCTGCGCGATGGCGGCGTCGAGTTGCAGGCGGATCATCTCCGCGAACTCGTCCTGGATCTCGAGCGCACGGGTGTTGAAGCCACTGCCGGCGCCCATCGCCTCGACGGCGAACACGCGGGCCAGCGCTCGATGCTTGATCAACGTACGCAGCAGGACGCCGAGCGCCGCTTCGGCCGCTGCGACGGGTTCGGTCTCGGCCGCAATCGCCCGCTCGACCTTCGAGCGCAGCAGGACGGCGGTCTGGTCGAGCACGGCTAGCAGTACGGCGTCCTTGCCTGGGAAGTGGAAGTAGAGCCCACCTTTCGACGTGCCGGAGGCGCGGGCGATTTCGTCCATACCGGACTCGCGAAAACCGCGCGTGGCGAAGACCGTGGCGGCGGCGTTCAGGATTTTGCGCTGTCGATTCCGTGCGCGGGTCTGCTGCACTGGCATCGGTCTGCGTTCCGAAAACCGACGAATTGGTCGGTTTTGTCAGCCTAGCGACCGCGAAGCGATGGAACAATTGAAACAATTGCGGCACGCTAGCCGCATGTCGCAGCCGACGCCGACCGGCACACCGGATAAACGCCCCGACCAGGTACGCGAGATGTTCGGCCGCATCGCCGGGCGCTATGACCTGATGAACCGCGTCATGTCCGGCGGCCGCGACGGTCATTGGCGCCGGCTGGCGGCCGAGAGCGCGGAACCACGCAGTGCCCGCATCCTCGACATCGGCAGTGGGACGGGCGATCTCGCCCGGGAGGTGCAGCGACAGGGGACAGCGACGGTCGTCGCGGCCGACTTCACCCGCCCAATGCTGCTGAGCGCACGCGTGAAGCAGCGGACGGGCCCGCAGCCCGACTGGCTCCAGGCGGATGCGGTACATCTGCCCTTCGCCGACGCAACCTTCGACGGCGTGACCAGCGGTTTCCTGCTGCGTAACCTGGTTGACTTGGAAGCGGGGCTGGCGGAGATGTTGCGCGTGCTCGTGCCCGGGGGCCTGCTCGTGGCACTCGACATCACGCATCCGCCACCGGGCCTGTACGGGTCCGCTCTGCGGTTCGGTTTTGAGCGCGTGGTCACTCCCATCGCTGGCCTCTTGTCCGGCGATCGCGCGGCCTATCGCTACCTGCCCCATTCACTCAGCGGCTACCCCGACGCCGACTCGCTGACCGCGCTGCTATCGACGCTGGGCGCCGCGGACGCCGGTTACCGACGACTGGGCGGGGGAGCGGTGGCGCTGCACGTCGCTCGCAAGCCGAGCTAACCGGCGTCGACCCCGGCCACTTGGTCGAGGATGTTCGAACCCCAGCTGTCCGGCGTTCCTTTCGTCGCGACTAAGCGGACGACCGACCGGCCGCTGCCGACGATCAGGCGGCCGCCCCACCGACTTCGGACTCGGGCCGACTCAGGCAGCCAGTCCGCCGCATCGATCTCGAACGCGGCTGCCGCCAGCGGCACAGCGAGACTGTCGCGCAGGACGTCAGGCGAGACCCTGGGCAGATCCGGGATCGACTCCTCGACATTAATTAGGAGTTGGAAGCGCGTCGAGCCCGCGCTAAGCTGTTGCAAAGCCGTCGCTACGACCTGCTCGCCGCGCAGCAGCGATTCGCGCAGCCCGGCCCAGGGAAAATTGATTGTGATCAGCTCGCCGCTGCCGCCGAGTCCGCTGGGCAACTGCTCGATCGACGCCGCCACGTAGAGCACGTTCGCGCGGCCGCCTCGGGCCGGTTTGCGTGCGGCGCGGCGCGCATATTCCTGCATCGACTCGGCGTTGGGGTCGATCCCAATGCAGAGCAAGTTGGGTTGGCTGCCCGCGATCCGGTAGGGCAGGGCTCCGTCGCCGCATCCGATGTCGATCAGGACGGTCTGATGTTGGGCGCGCTGTGCGTCGAACGCGCTGGTCGGCATCTCGACAGGCCCCTGGGCTCCGACGACGCGCACACGCGCTCCCTTCAGCGGGCATCGTACGGCGCACTGCGTCCACGCTTGCGTCGCTTGCCTGGTACTTGCGCTGGGCGCGCACCATACTGCCGGATGAACGCTTGGATAGTAAGGAGGCGCGGCATGGACTTGGGGCTGAGTGGCAAGAAGGCGATCATTACGGGCGGAAGCCGAGGGATCGGCCGAGCGATCGCGCAGACTTTGGCAGACGAAGGCGCCGCCGTGGCGATCTGCGCGCGGGGCGACGACGGCATCCAGGCCGCCAAGAGCGAGTTGGAAGCGAGCGGCGCGACGGTGTACGCGGCGGCGGCCGACATGTCCGACGCCGACAGCGTGAAGCAGTTCGTGGCCGACGCGATCGACGCGCTAGGCGGCGTCGACATCATTGTCCACAACACCAGTGCCATGGTCGGCCAGGGTGAAGAGGGCTGGAGCAGCTCGTTCAACATCGATGTGATGGCAGGTGTGCGGGCGGTCGAGTCCGCAATGCCCGCACTCGAGGCCAGCGACGCGGCCAGCGTCGTCTTCATCGGCACCACGGCGAGTTCCGAATTCTTCCTCCAAGCGTCGTCCTACGGGCCGATGAAGGCGGCCATGCGGGCCCACGCCAACGAACTGGCGCAGATGCTGGGACCGAAGGGGATTCGCGTCAACGTGGTCTCCCCGGGCTCGATCTACTTCGAGGGTGGCGCTTGGCACACGGTGGAGCAGAACCTGCCCGACCTCTACAAGTCGGTCGAGGCCTCGATTCCGTCCGGCCGCTACGGCGGGCCGGAAGAGGTGGCGAACGTCGTAGCGTTCATCGCCAGCCCTGCGGCGAGCTGGGTTACGGGGACGAACATCATCGTCGACGGCGGACAGCACAAGGGTGTCGACTAAAGCGGCTCGATCCCAGCTGGTCTAACAGAGCTATCAGTCGCCGCTCTCGCGCAACACCAGTCGGCGCAGGACAGCGAGCGGTCCCTGTTCGCGCGTCAAGTCTTGTGCCAGCTCGGGCAGGACGTCGGGCGCGCCCACGACGAGTCCCTGGTTCCAGGCACGCAGCTGGGCGACGGATGGAGGGCTCACGTCGGATCCGGCGAAGCGCGCGAGCGGTCGCCATGGTGAGCTCTTGCCGTCGCGCACGTAAGCCGTCGCGCCCGCCTCCAGGCAGAGCATGACGCCGCCGGCCACGTCCCAAATCTTGCCACCTTCGAAGAGGCCCATCTGGAACGTGCCCTCGGCGGTGTAGACCATCTCCACAGCGATGCTGCCGAGGGTGCGCGCGATACCGAAGCGCTGTCCCTTGGGCCCCGTCACGCCGCCGGTCCCTCCTGGCAGACCGCTGAGCCGCGCGGCGGGGGGCGCTTCCGTGAGTCGGAAGCTGAACGACTCGTCGTTGAAGTGCGCCCCGCCGCCTAGGTGGGCGCGGTAAACGCCAGGCTCGAGGTGACGGCTGGTTGGCAGGAAGAGCGCCGCCGCGACGGGGAGCCCCCGCCAGACGACGCCGATTGAACAGGCGAAGGTGGCCAGTCCGTTGATGAAATTGGAGGTGCCGTCCAACGGGTCGATGATCCAGACGTACTCCGCGCCGACCGGCCCGGCATCCGCGCCCTCCTCCCCCAACACGCCGTGCGAGGGGAAGTCCCGCGTTACCTCGTCGTGGACCAGTTTCTCGATCTCGCGGTCGACTTCCGTGACCGGATCCGAACGTTGTTTGTCCTTGTATTCGATCTCCAGCGTTGAGCGGAAGCGGTCCATCAGGATCACGCCCGCCGCTGCCGCAAGCTCCGCCGCCGCGGCTTCGATCTCGATCAACTGAGACTTGGTGGGGGCGTTTTGGAGGCCTTCGAGTGAGAGCTGAGAGGTTGAATCGTCGGGCAAGGGGTCTCCCAACGCGGCTCATCGCAGGGGCGTCGTTGAGGGCATCATGCCTCACGTGAAGCGTGCGTGCCACATCCTGCCGCGCGAGTCGCTCGGGACGGGGCGGGCGGCCCAAGCCACCGAGCTCTAAGGAATGGCCTCTGTCGACGTAGGAGGAACCCCTATGGGGGATTCCCGGCTCACGGCCGATCCTAGAAGCGCAAGGCAGAAACCTGGGGTCATGCCCGCTTACCGACGCTGGATACTTCGTCTCGCCGTTCCGCTGACGCTGCTGCTGGCGTTCGTCTCCGTACAGACGCCGGGCCGTGGCGGCCGGGGATGCCGACTACTCCGTATCGCTGCGTGCAGGCCTCAATGAGGTCGTCTATCGCGGGCCCTCCGGCCCCGCCCAGCTGGTCGCCGCGCAAATCGACAACCTGGTCTCCATGTATCGCTGGGACCCACTCAGCCAGCGGCACCAACAAGTCGATACGACTGGGGTCGCAACGTTAGGTTAGGCCATCGAGCCTGGAGATGTGCTCTGGCTGCGCGTGAAGACGGACACAGCGTGGCGAATCCCGGTGCTGGCCTCGGCTTCCGCCTACGACTTTCATTCCGGCTGGAACACGTTCGGCTGGCCCAGCTCCTTGACCGCCGACGAGTTCGTGGAGGCACTTGCCAGCCGGCTGCGGGGGCTCTGGGTGAAGGACTCCGAGTCGGGCCGCTTCGCGGTCTACGCCCCGGGTCTGGACGGATCGGAGCAGGCGCTCTCTCTCGCCACGCGGTTCGCACCGGTCTGGGTCTTGCTGTCCGACGGTCCGCTGCTGACGGTGTCCGTGGCGATCTGCGGATCGAGCGAGTCGGCCTCGCCGCGCAGGTTCGCGTTGAGCAGCTGGATGTCCGCGACGACGGCCGGCGGCTCGTCGTCCTCATCGGCCTGCTCATCGGCCGGCTCCGCCTGCTCATCATCGTCCGCAGGCTCATCCTGAGCCTGCGCCTGATCCTCAGTCTGGTCCTCGGGATCGGCCTGCGCGACGGTTTCCTCGTCGTCATCGCCACAGCCGACCAAGGCCAGGCCGACCGCGCCTACGCCGGCGCGCGCGCTCATGCTGAGAACAAGCCTCTGCATGCTTCGAGTTCGAAACAGGATAAGCCCGAAGTGACCTGTACCGGAATCGTAGTTCCGTTCATCGGATGTCTCTCGGTGGCCTGCTGTGTCCGTTTCGACTGGCCCCGCGCCCTCCACGCGGCCCGTCTAATCATCGGGTGGTGCGGCACCGCAGTGCAGGGCCACATTGCCAGGCGATCGTGCCGAATGCCACCTGGTCCTTTCGGTGATTCGGAGCTCGCGCCGGGCCGGGAAGCTGGCTGTGGAGGTGCACGATGCCGAACACCATGGCCGAACTCTCGGATTCGATGCAGAGCGCCGTCGCAACGGCGGGGGCCTACACCGTGACCGTCGATGCACGACGCCGAATCCCGGCGAGTGGGATCGGCTGGGCCGACGGGGTAGTCATTACCGCCGCGCATACGGTGGAGCGGGAGGACGCGATTTCCGTGGAGGTGGCTGGCGAACGTTTCGGCGCGGAGCTGGCGGGTGCCGACCCCGGCTCGGACGTCGCCGCGTTGCATGTGCCCGGCCTGGTCGTGGGTCAGCCCCCATCTGGCCAAGCCGTGGCCGTGGGTGCCCTGACCCTCTCCGTGGCTCGTCCGCACGGGGATCTCGCGGCCTCCCTTGGATTGCTCAGCGCGAGAGGCGGTGCCTGGCGTACCCGGCGGGGTCCCTCGATCGACGGCTATCTGCGCACGGACGCGACGCTGTTTCCCGGCTTCTCGGGCGGTCCGTTGGTGGATGCGGTGGGCGGGCTGTTGGGACTCAACACATCGCTCTACGCGCGCGGGGGCGGCTTTGCGATCCCCACCCTGACCCTGGGGCCGATCGTCGACTCGTTGCTCACCCACGGACGGCTACGGCGGGCGTTTCTTGGCATCGCGAGCCAGCCGGCCACGCTGCACGCCGCGCAGGCCGAGCAAGCGGGACAAGAAAGCGGGCTGCTGGTCGTCGGGCTCGACCAAGACGGCCCGGCGCAGGCTGCAGGATTGCTCGTGGGAGACATAATTATGGCGCTCGGCGATCGGGACGACAAATCGCTGATTCTGGAGACGGCGGACCTCCTAGGCGCGCTCGGGGCGGACCGCATCGACGTGGAGACCGGACTGGAGATCTTGCGCGGAGACGAACGTCATCCGCTGCGCGTAACACCCGTGGAACGATCAGTCGAAGGAACCGCGAGGTGACTGCGTTCGGTATCCTGAATCAAGACGTGTCGGACGCCGCCGCGCGCAGCCGCCGGGTGAAGGCGAGCCGTACGGGTCACTTACGGGGAGCAGACAAGTCGATGCAGGTTGCTCGCAGCCTCCGGGTCTTGGTCCTATCGGAATCACCGCTCGCGCGACGTGAGTTGCAAGCGATGCTTGAACGATCCCCCGGGTTCGACGTGACGGTTCTCGATCCCAGCCATTCCACGGAGGTTGAGATGATCGGGCCCGACTACGACGTCGTGGTCGACGACGGTTCCGAGACCGGCTGGGGCGTTGGCGCCTTGGTCGACCTACCCACTGTGGTCCTCGGTGCGCCCGCACCCCTCGCCCTGACGGGCGGCGATTCCTACCTGCCTGCGGATGCGACGGCCGAGCAACTCGCCGCGTCGGTGCATGCTGCCGCGGCGGGCCTGGTCGTGTTCCACCCGCGGGCCCTGCGGTCCCCCGTCGAGGGGGAGCTGGAACCGGTCGGCGAGGCGCTGACCCCCCGTGAATTAGAGGTGCTACGACTCGTTGCCGCCGGACAGGCGAACCGTCGCATCGCCGAGCGGCTGCTGGTGAGCGAGCACACGGTGAAGTTCCACGTCAGTTCGATCCTGAGCAAGCTGCAGGTGGCGTCGCGGACCGAGGCCGTGGCCGTGGCCGCGCGACGCGGGCTCGTGGCGCTCTAGCAATCGGTTCACGCCGGTCGAGCGATTAGTGCCCGCTGAACTCGGCGGAGCGACGGCCGAGCCGCGCCTGAATGCCTTCGCGTGCGTCGTCGCTCTCGCGGGCCTGCTGGAGCAGAGCGTCGACATCGGCGTGGTCGATGCCGTCGCGGAAGGCCATCTCGCGTACGACGAGAGCCTTCATCGCGCGCAAGGAGAGCGGCGCGTTCTTGGCGAGGCGATCGATGATCTGGGCCGCGCTGGCCTCCAACTCGTCAGCCGGGGCAACGCGAGCGATCACGCCCAGCTCATACATCCGGGTAGCGGGCAGCGGGTCGCCCAGCAGCAGGATCTCGCGCGTAGTCACCGGCCCGGCCGCCTCCAACAGCTTCTTGGCCAGGAACCACGTTGGCGCCAGTCCGATCTGGGCCAACGACATGCCGAAGCGCGCCTCTTCCGAGGCGACGACGAAGTCGCAGTGCAGCGCGAGTTCATTGCCGCCGGCGATAGCGTCCCCTTGCACGATGGCGACGACCGGCAAGAGATAGTTCTCGATCGCGTGCAGGACCGTCTCAATCGTGCTCGCGCCGGGCTGGGCCAGCGTTGTGATCCGCTCCTTCAGGTCGAGGCCGGAGCAGAAGACTGGTCCTTGCGCACGGATCACGACGACCCGCTCTGCGGGGGCAGGCTCGATGCTGAACGCTTCGTGCAGCTCGTTCAGCATCAGCGGGTTGAGTGCGTTGCGTTTCTCCGGTCGTGCCAGCGTGACGCTGCGCACAGCCCCGGCCTGTTCGATCTGGATCAGTTCCATAGCGCCCTCCTAGGAGCCCGAGCGGATAGAGAGCAGGTCCCGCGCCATGATCACCCGCTGGACCTCACTGGGCCCCTCGCCGATGCGCCGGATCCGAAGTTCGCGGTACCAGCGCTCCAGCGGCAGATCCTTCGTCACGCCGATGCCGCCGTGGACCTGGATCGCGCGGTCGACGACGCGCCCCGCCCCCTCGCTGCAGATCAGCTTGGCCATCGCCGCCTCGAAACGGAACGGCTCGTCGTGCTCGGCCTTGCTCGCGGCCTGCAGGTAGAGCAGCCGCCCCGTACGAATGTCGATCTCGTTGTCGACGATCATCCACTGCACGGCCTGGCGCGTCGCCAGCGGCGCGCCGAACGTCTCGCGTTGCTTGGCGTACTCGATCGCCAGCTCCTGGGCCGCGACGGCGACGCCGATACAAGCCGCTGAATAGGGCACGCGCTGGCGAGTCAGCGCCGTGTTTGCCAGTGAAAAGCCTTCGCCCTCCCCGCCCAGCACGTTCTCCGGCGGGACGCGGACGTCGTCCAGCGAAAGCTCGGTGCCGTAGTTGCCGGAGCGCAGCGTGTGCACGACACGCCGCACCTCGAAGCCGGGCGTGTCCGTATCGACGATGAAACAGGTGATCCCCTTGCGCCCCTGCTCCGGGTCGGTGCGGGCGAAGATGAGACCGAAGTCGGCCTTGTCAGCGCCCGAAATGAAGAGTTTGGCGCCGTTGATCACCCAGTCGTCGCCGTCCTTGATCGCGCGGGTTTGGATCGAGCGGGCGGGGTCGGAGCCACCGCTCGGTTCGGTCAGTCCGAAGAAGCCGCGTTTCTCACCCTTCAACATCGGGAAGAGATAGCGCTCCTTCTGCTCGTCGTTGCCGGCATAGAGCTGCACCAGCCCAGCCGACCCGAAGACGCCGTAGCAGGGCAGGTAGAGCCCGGCCCGATGCTGGGCCAGCTCCTCCGCGATCAGCGCGCGGGTTGTCAGATCGATTCCGGGGCCACCGTACTCCTCCGGCACATCCATGTTGTAGAGCCCCATGCCGCGCACGATCTCGCGCAGGCGGTCGGCCTCACCCGGCGCCAGCTCGACGGCGTCGGGATCGAGATCCCGCTCCAGCGGGCGGATCTCCTCGCGTACGAAGCGACGTACGGCTTGCGTGATCATCGTCTGCTCTTCGGTCAGGTAGATGTCCATGGCGCGCTCGCTCTGCTACTTGCTTCGTCGTAGGCGGCCCAACGTGGGCCGGTCTTCCCAACCGCCTGCGGCGTTGCCCGCTGGCCAGTCGTCGTGGTGTTCGTCGAGGTAGCGCATCAGCATTTCCAAGCGGCGTGTTGTGTATTGCTGATTGCTCTCCCAGCGGAATTGCGCCGCGCGCTCCCGCAGGACCGGGTTGAATTCGTCGTCGCTGAAGTGGCCGCCGATCTTGGAGCGCAGGCCGAATGGCTCACGTCCACCCGCGAACCCGATCAACAGCAACTGCCCGTCAGCATCCGCGATCTCGTAGACGCCGAGCACGCCGGGGATCGCGCGCAGCGTGACGGCATCGGGCGTTTGCCACGGTTTGTCGATCGTCATCGGGGACGCTCCAGCAGTTCGTACGAGGTGACGCCAGCCTCGAGCAGTGTATCGATGCGCTCCTGGTCGTAGCCCAAGAGCGATCGAAAAACGTAGTCGTTGTCGGCGGCGAAAAGTGGCGCCGCGCCGGGCGGTGGGGACGGAGTTCCGCTCAGCCGGAAGGCGGGGCGGGGCGCGGGCGTGGGTCCGACCTGCGGATGCTCGACGGCGGGGGCGACCGCCCGCGCCAGGAATTGTGGGTCGCGCAGAAGATCGCGCGCTCCGTGCACGTTTGAGGCGGGAACGCCTCGCTGTTGCAGCCGGGCGGCCAGGGCCTCGGGGTTCTGAGTGCTCGTCCAGGCGCCGAGCGATTCGCGCAGCTCCGCACGGTGCTTCCAGCGACGCAGCGCCGTTGCGTAGCGGCGGTCGCCGTCGATTGAGGCAGACCGGGCATCGTCGTCCTGCGCCATCACCGCCAAGAGCGCGGCCCAATCGGCGTCGTCGCGGCAGCTGATCGCGATCCAGGCGTCGCCGCCGCGCGCCGGGAAAACGTCGTGGGGCGCCATGCTGGAATGGCCGTTGCCGAGCCGCGTAGGTTCGTGGCCGTTGAGCTGATAGTCGACGAGCGCGTCGCCCACCAATTGCAGCTCTCCCTCCAGCATCGCGAGTTCGACTGTTTGTCCGCGCCCGGTCCGTTCGCGTTCGCGCAACGCGCTGACCACCGCGAAGGCGGCGTGGAGCCCGGCGTTCTGATCGCAGTAAAAGTTGCCGGGCTTGAGCGGTGCGCCATCGTGGTAGCCCGTCAGCCAAGAGAGGCCGCTCATGGCGTCAATGCCGGGGCCGTAGGAGACCCGATCGCGGTGCGGGCCGTGCTTGCCGAACGCGGGCATGCTGACGAAAAGCAGCCCCGGATTGTGCGCCTGCAGTTGCTCCCACTCCAGATCGAAGTTGCCCATCACGCGAGGCGAGAAGTTTTCGACCAGCACATCCGAGACCCGTACCAGGTCCAGCAGCGTGCTTCGGCCCATCGGCTCCACCAGGTTCAGCGCCACGGAGCGCTTGCCCAGATGCAGCTCGTTGAAGAGCGGGTAGCGATTCCAGGCCTCGTCGGCGGCGCTATCGAGCTGAGGGGCCACCATCGTTGGGACACGGGGGCGTCCCCAGGGCGTCTCAACGCGAATGACGTCGGCGCCGAGACCGGCCAGAAGCTGCGTCGCGACCGGTCCGGCGACGGCGACCGTCAAGTCGATCACGCGGATGCCGGCGAGCGGCCGTTCGCCGCCGGGTGGGGCGACGCTGGCGAGCGGGGGGCGCCCCGTTACGGTCTTCGAGCCTTCAGGCGACATGGGCCCGCCTCCACCGTACCCGCGTCCGCGCGGCTTCGTCCCAGAGCGCCGCATCGGCGTTGAGCAGCGGGGCGACGCCATCCTGCCAGCTTGCAGCGCCCAGGCGGATCGGCGCGCCGGGATAGGTCATCGCCCCGGCGATGGGATGCTCGCCCCGGACCAGGAACTCTCGGGAAGCATGATGCCCCGCTTCGTCATCCAGCACCTCGCTGGGACGCAACACCTCGGTGAACGGGATGCGCAACGCCTGCGCCTCGCGCACGATCGTGGCGCGGTCCGTGCGTTCCAGACGGGGCGCCATCAGAGTGTCGATCTCGTCGGCGTGGCCAAACATCGTTCGCAGCAGTGCCGGTTCGGCGAGCCGAGGCTCGTCGAAGAGGACCGCCAGCGTCTCCGGGAAGCGGTTATTGCAGTGCGCGTGGACGAAGCCGTCGCCGCACGGCCGCACCGTGCTGGGGTAGGCGTGCCCCGCGCCGAACCCCACCAGCCGGGTTCCGTTGCGTTCCGGCTCACGATCGAAGAAATAGGCTGACTGAAGGGTGCCACCCAGCAGGAACGAGACCGCCTCGGCCAGCGAAACATCGACGTGTTGGCCCTTGCCGTCCCGCGCCCGTGTTCGCACGGCGGCGGACGCGCCCAGCGCAGCATGGATCCCTGCCTGCAGCTGCGCCTGGGTGCCCCAGGCCTTGATTGGTTCGCGGTCTGGCTCGCCGGTGATGCGGAGGTAGCCGCCGGCCGCATAGGCGGTCAGTTCCGTCGCCTGCCAGTCTTGCAGGGGTCCGGTGGCGCCGTAGGGCGTGATGCTGGTGACGATCAGGCTGGGGTCAGCGGCGAGCAGGGTGTCGGGCTCCAGGCCCCAAGCACCCCACTTCGCGGGGCTGAGGTCGCAGAGCACGATGTCCGGTTGGAGGCGCCGCCAGAGTCGCCGGCCGGCCCGGGTGTTGAGGTCCAGCGTGAGGCTGCGTTTCCCGCGCTGGAGGTGGAGCGTGAGGGCGCCGCTGTCGCGCTGGGGGTGGTCGTGGGGGAAGCCGCCGCTGCGGCGGAGCGGGGAGCCGGCGGGCGGTTCGATCCAGATCACGTCGGCTCCGAGGCCGGTGAGGAGACGACCGCCGTACGCGGCGCTGGGGGTTTCACTCACCTCGAGCACGCGAACTCCGTGCAGCGGCGGTTTCGGGTCCATGTCGGGCATGGCGCTGAGGATAGCCGCTGGTTTGGATCGCAGCTTGGCGATGACGAACGAAGCTCCCGTCTTTGACGGGGGCTTCGGGGACGCCGCTCAGTTGGCTCAGGACGAGTGCGAACGACCGGCGAGCGACGTGCACTCATCCTGCCCGTCCCGCCCACCGGCGTCCAGAGTGGAGCGAGGTAGGTGACACAATACCTCAGATATGGTGTGAATCTTCGCGTTCCAGAATCTCGCGGATCCGGCGCTTTCCCGATTGACGACGGATAGGTCACACACGTATCGTCGGAAAGCTCAAGGATGAGTGTGTCGTAAGCGAATGGAATCGCTGATGCGTCGCCGAATCCGAATTGCGTTGCTGGGACTCTCCATTGCCTCGGCAATGATCGTCCCGAGCGTGGCTTCCGCCGGGTTTACCTGGGGCTAGCTCGCCTGTAACGCAGGCGTCCGTTGGGGCTCACCCGCTGGGGTGAGCCCTGCGGCGACCGCTCGCAACGCATCCGCTCGCTCCAGCGGTTGCGCGAAGTAGTAGCCCTGGCCCCGTTGGCAGCCGTACCAGCGCAACGCCGTCCGTTGTTCGTACGTCTCGATCCCATCCGCCGTGGCGATCTAGCCCAGCGCATTGGCGATCCGGACGACCCCTTCCACCAGGAGCCCCATCCGCTCATCACGCTCCATGTCGCGCACGAAGGACTGATCGACTTTGATCACGTCGACGGGTAGCCGGCGTAGGTAGTCCAACGACGAGTAGCCGGTGCCGAGGTCATCGATCGCCAGGTCCACGCCCAAGCCGCGCAGTCGCTTCAGGATGTTGTCCGCCGTGGGCGTGCCGCCCATCAACGTGCCTTCCGTAATCTCGATGCGCAGGCTGGAGGCCGGAATGCCGCTCTGTTTCAGCGCTGCATCGACGCGCGCCAACAGGTCCGGCCAGAGGAACTCCTGAGGAGACAGGTTCACGCCCAGCACGACGGGCACTCCGCCGTTCGCGAGCGTCGCCGCTCGCGCGAAGTCACAGGCCTGCTCCAGGACGAACTGCCCGATCGCCACGATGTCGCCCGTCTCTTCGGCCAGCGGGATGAATTCTGCGGGCGGGTCCAACCCCCGTTCGGGATGCTGCCAACGGACGAGCGCCTCGAATCCGACGATCCGACCGACCTCGAGGTCTACTTCCGGTTGGTAGTGGACCCGAAATTCGTCGCGCGCGATCGCGTGTCGAATATCGGTCTCCAGCTGGAGACGCTCGACCGGGAAGGCGTCAGTCCCCTCGTCGTAGAAGACGAAGTGCTTCACCGGTTCGCCCTTGGCCTGGTACATCGCGGCGTCCTCCTTGCGCAGCATCTCCATCGGCTCTTCCCCACCATCGAGGCAGAACGCCAGGCCGATGGTGGCGCTGACGACCGATTCTTGGCCGCCCAGGAAGAACGGGTCCTGGAGGGAAGCCAGCAATCGCTCATCGGCCTGCGCCGGAGGTCCGCTGGGATCGTCCAGATCCTCCAGCAGCACGGTGAACTCGTCTCCGCCGAAGCGGGCGAGCGTATCGCCGGATCGGACGGCTGCCTGGAGGCGGGCGCTGACCTGGCGCAGGAGCTCGTCACCCAGTTGATGCCCCAGGCTGTCGTTCACCACCTTGAAACGGTTGAGGTCCAGCAGCAGGACCGCCACGGCCGTCTCCCGACGCCGAGATTCGGCCAACGCCTGTTCGAGCGATCCAGGAACAGTGCGCGGTTAGGCAGGCCGGTCAGCGCGTCGTGGAAGGTCTGGTGCCGCAGCTGCTCCTCCAGCAGTTTGCGTTCCGTCACCGTCCCCGCGGGCGTTGACGACGATGCCGTCCACGGCCTCGTTGTCGAGCAGGTTCGACGCCACCGCGGCGTAGTCGTGCTAGGAGCCATCCTCGTGCCGGAGGCGCATATCGAAGCTGAGGTCCCTCGCCGGCCTGCTTGATGCTCTCGTTGACCAGTGCGCTGACACGGTCGGCGTCGTCGGGATGGACCTGCGACATGACGTCGTGCGCGGCGTGCGCGGCGATCTGGCTGTCCGGCGTGACCAGGTGCCCCTTGCCCTGGCGGTCGACGATCGTGATCATGCCGGGCGCGTGCTGGACGAGGGCGCGAAAACGCTCTTCGTTTTGCTGGAGGTGCAGAACGTCGTCCCGCGTACGCCGCACGTATTGGCCAACGCTGAGCTGATAGAGCGTGATCGGCAGCAAGAAGCCGGCGATGCCGGCGAACCCGAGCTCGGAGAAGGCCAGCGCGACCAGGTAGGCCAGCACGGCCAGGCCCACGTAGTGCGGTGAGGCCCACAAGAATTTCTCCACCCAGACGGATCGGATCGAACGCCTCGAGCTGAGTGAGACGACGCCTGCCACGGTCACCGTGTTGAGGATGAAGGCGGTGACCGCGGCGCCTGCCATCGCGGCGCTTTGCTCGGCGGCGAGCTCCGCGCGCGGCACCTCCGTCAGCAAGTGGTAGAGCAGCGAACCTGCCGCGGGCGCGGCCCCCAGGACCGCGGAATTGAACACCACCTGCAGCGGCCGGGCGCCGGGCCGCAGATGGGTCACCAGACCTACGGTTGCGCCGGTCAGGATTGTGGGCACGGGGCCGATGATGAGCGCGATCGCGAAGAGCGGGACAAAGCTGAGGCTGACCTTGCCGTCGCCGAAGAGATCCGTCCGCACGCGCTTGAGCAGCGCCGCGAGCAGGGTCAGACTGAGCCAAAGCGGCCACTCCGACCGCGCCTGCTCCGGCCCGATCTCGATGCTCGCCAAGACAACGGTCGCCACGAGGGTCACGCCGACCGTCATTGCCACGCACACGGCGATGATCTGATCGCGCGTGATCGTGGCCAGTCGCGGGCGCAAGAGTTCCCGGCGCTGCACGCTGCACCTCCGCGCAAGGTTGGTCGCGTCAGGGTCCAACGGACTCCGACTCTCCCTATTAGGGTCGACGAGGCGGGGGCCAAGCTTGAATGCGCCTGTGGTGCGGACTGTAAGCCTCCAGGTTGGGGCCGATGGAGGGATCTTCTCTCTCGCGGCGTGGATCGGGAGCAGCCGGTGGGTTAGCGACGCTCCATCGCGTCAAGCACGCTGATCTCTGTGGAACTGCCGTCCAATCCCTTGTCGAACACGGCCTGTCGGGCGGCCTCGATGGCGCCGTTCCAGCCCTCGACGAGTCCGTCGCGGTACGCATTGGCGAACGCGCCGGGTGGCGCGGGTTCCACGCTTTCGCCAATTCCGCGCGCCAGGCCATCGGCGAAGCCGGCCTCGAACCCCGCCTGCCTCACCTCGGCCTCACCTTGCTCGACGCCCCGCTCCGCGGCGCGGCTGAGATCCGAGCGGGTCTGGATGTTGATCGGATCGAAGACCGCGCCGGCAACGGAGGCGACCAGAATGCCGACCAAGAGCCCGGCCAGGCTGGGCCACCCGATCGGATCGTAGGCGCGCCGCAGCCAATGCTGAGTCGTCGGCGCACCCCACCCCGCGAGCCGCTGTTGGTCGCTGCCAGGCACGTCAGCCCCACGCACTCATCGCAGCAACTCACGCCATTCGGGGATGGCATCAATCAGTCCGAGCCCCCGTCGCAAGGATCGCTCAATCGCGAAGAGCAGCGCGTCGTTCCACGTGCGGTCGAAGGCCAAGTCGAAGGCCTCATCGGCGCTGCCTTCCTGCAGCAGTCGTTCGCCTTCCTCGCGCCCATCGGCGAGGCCCTGCGCGTATCCTTCCTGCTCCGCCTCGCGAAACCCGGACCGCTCGCCCTCGCGCACCCCGCGCGCTTGCGCGTCGGAGACGGCGGCCTCGCCAAGGTCGTCGTTGCCCAGGATGAGCATGCCGAACAGCACAGAAATCCCTACGCCCAGGACCAAGGCGATTCCGAAGTAGCGGACTAGGTCCGCGCGTAGGATCTCTGGCAGAAAGCTCATGCAGCGAGCCTCACGGCAGACAGCGTGTCATGAAGCGGACTTCGGTGCTTTGCCCTAGCGGCCGCGCAGCCGAGGGTCGAGCACGTCGCGCATCGCGTCGCCCAACAGATTGAATGCCATTACCAGCAGCGTGATCGCGCTGCCGGCGAACACGCTTTCCCAGGGGTGGAGATCCAGTGCGGCGCGGCCCGTCGAGACCATCTTGCCCCACGAGATCTCCCCGCGTGGCCCGGCGCCCAGGAAGGAAATCGTGGCCTCGGCCAGGATGAAGGCCCCGATCCCGATCGAGAACGCGATGATCAGCACGGCGCCGATGTTGGGCAGGACATGGCGCACCATGATCCGCAGGTCCGTGGCGCCGATCACGCGCGCCGCTTGGACGTACTCCGCGCCCCGCACGGACAGCGTGGCCGAGCGGACCAGGCGGGTCGCGAACGGGATCCCACCAAACCCCAGCGCGATCACGACATTCCGCGTCGAAGGCTCCGCGATCTGCACGATCAGCAGGATCAGCACGATGAAGGGGAAGGCGTAGACCGCATCGATCGCGCGCTGGATGATCAGATCCAGCCAGCCCAGGTAGTAGGCCGAGACGACGCCGATGATTAGCCCCGACACGACCGCGATCAGCGAGGCTCCGAAGCCGATGATCAGCGACAGTTTGGTGCCGTGGATCACGCGTGAGTAAATATCGCGGCCGAACTTGTCCGTGCCGAACCAGTGCTTACTGCTGGGCTCGATGAACTGATCAACGACGCGCGGCGAGCCGATGTCGGGATCCGCAGCAAGCTGGGGGATCGTGGGGTTGGCGAGGAAGCCGGGGTTGTCCCGGTCGAAGATGAAATCGGGTTCGTAGCGATCTACCACGCCCGAGAGGATCGTGATCACGGTGAAGAAGATCACGATCACCAGCCCGAGCCCACCCAGCTTCTTCTGCACGAGGAACCGGCCGAGCGAGCGAGGCCCGCTGCCGATCCGCTCAAGCGCTGAGGCATGCTCCTCGAAGGGCAGCGCGGCGGAGGTGTCGGGCGTGGTCATGCCAGCCTCACACGCGGATCGAGCAGCCCATAGAGGACGTCGACGAAGAGGTTGGTGAAGACCACCACAAAAGCCACCACCAGCACCAGGCCCTCCAGCAGGGGCGTGTCACGCAGGAAGATCGACTGGAACAGCAGCCGGCCCACGCCTGGAATGTTGAACATCTGCTCCAGCACGATCTGGCTGCCGATGATCGTCGCGATCGTTAGCCCCATCACCGTCAGTACCGGGAGCCAGGCGTTACGCAGCGCATGCCGCATGATGATCGTGCGCTCACGCAGCCCCTTGGCACGAGCCGTCACGACGTAGTCCTGGCGTAACACTTCCAGCATCTGCGAGCGCAGCAGGCGCATGGTCGTCGCGGTGCCCGCTATACCGCCGGCGAACATCGGGATTAAATACCATTGCAGCGCCGTTTGCGGATTCTCCCAAAGATGCGGTTGACCGGTCACGTCGATTTTAAATAAATCCCACTTCAGTACGAAGATCACCGCGATCGACGCCGTCCAGAAGACCGGCGCGGCCAACGCGAAGATCGCGCCGCCGCGCAAGACGTAGTCGGGTAACTTGTCCTGGTGGACGGCGCTGAGGATCCCGACGGGAATCGCGATCGAAAAGCCCACCAGCACAATCAAGAAGCCGAGCTCCATCGAATAGGGCACGGCCCGCCCCAACTCGCTCCAGACACTACGTTTGGAGCGGAACGACTCTCCCAGGTCGAACTGCACGAGATCCCAGAGGAACGTGCCGTACTGCGCGACCACTGGCTTGTCGAGGCCGAGCACGGATTCCGCCCGCGCGATGGATTCTGGCGTGACCCCGCCCAGGTTGGCGCTGGCGAACTGCTGCGTCGCGAAGTTTCCCGGCAGCACCTGAACCGCGAAGAACACCATCGTCGCCACGATAAAAAGGACGAAAACGTTCAGCACGGCGCGGCGAATGATGTATTGCTGCACAGAGTTCCCGGATCCCGCTCAGGCGGGAGCAGTGCGGAGGCCGAGTCGGAACCTTGGCGGTTCGCGGATCGGCCTCCACGGCGTTCTCAACGCTGGACTTAGATCGGCTTGGGCGACAACGCTGAGCGGCCCTCGAAGGACGGGTCGTTCGGGTCAAGCCACTGATCGACCGCGTTCAAACTGGCGGCGAGGAAGTTCCAGCCTTCCGTTTCCGTCTTCAACGTCGGGTGCAAGTAATTCCATGTTATTAGCGGGTAGATGTAGTTGTAGCAAATGCAACGACCAAACTGCCCGTTCTCGATGACGAAGTCCTGGACCTCCCGGATCAGCCCGTTCGCCGTGTCGTAATCGAGCTCGGCCAGCGCCGCAGTCAGTTTGGCGTCGATCGCGTCCGGCTCGCTCACGCTCCAAATGTTGCCTGGCGCCCCGGACTTGAAGGCGGCAGCCATGTCGGCTCGTGCGTCTGGAATCTCGATGTTCGGGATCCAGGAGAAGAACGGGTCGAACGTCTTGTTGAACCACGATGGGATGATCTCGCCGTAGGACTTGGTCACGCCCACGAACTGGTCGGTGCTGAAGGCGTCGTTGAACATCGTGGCGATGATTTCCGGCGTGCTGTTCCAAGCGGCGCGCAAGGCCCAGGTTTCGGACGTGACCCAGTCGATCGGACCCAGGTCCGGGCCGCCGCCGGCCTGCCAGAGGGCGTTGGCTTCCACCAGGGCAGCGTCGCGGTCCACGCTGTAGGCGGAGAAGTCCGTGATCTCCTCCTGCGGGATTGCCCAAGCCTCCTGCATCCAGCTGACCGGCCCGCTGACCTTGCCCAGTCCGTTGTGGAACTGCTGGATCAGTTGGCGGCGGTTGATCGCGAGATCGATTGCCTTGACGAGCCGCAGGTCGTTCCAGGGCTCGAGATTCGAGTTGACGTAGACGGCCACCGTGTTCGCCACACCCTGGAAGGTGAGGTTGGTCTCGTCCACCAGCCCGTCGTGGATCGCCAGGACGACATCGGGGTCCGGGTCCGACATCGTATCGACCTGCTTCTGCTCGAAGCCGATGCGATAGGCGGTGGGGTCCTCGAAGGACTGGATCCAGACGTAGGAGTCGGCGCGCGCCCCCTGGTTGTAGTAGTCGGGGTTGCGCACCGCGGAGATGCCTTCGCCCGGGACCCACTCGGTGAGGATGAACGGCCCGGTGCCGATCACCTTGTCCGGGGAGATATCGATGTTCTCGGCTTCGACCGCGTTGAGCAGCTCGGGCTGCCCCATCAGGTTGAACTCGTTGGCCAGGCCCTGAACGAATGTCGCGTCGGGGCCTGCGAGGTTCATCGTCATCGCACCGTCGTCGATGTCGATCGAGTCGATGCTGCTCCAATAGCCCTTGCGGCCGAACGGGCCGTCCGTGCCGTCCACCAACCGCCCGTTCTTCTGGCGGTTGATGTTGAAGGCCAGATCCTCCGCGGTCAGCGCGCGGCCGGCCGTGGAGGCGGGGTTGTCGGCACCGGGTCCCTCGGCGTGCCAGGTGACACCGTCGCGCAACTGCAGCACGATAGTTTGGCCATCAGGGATTTCCCACCCAGAGGCGAGGTCGCCCGTCAGTTCCCCGCTGTCGGGGTTCGAGAAGCGCAACAGCTTCGACTGGATTCGTGCCAGCACCTGAATGACCGGGCTGGCCACGGTCAGGCTGGCGTCGACGGTTTCGTAGACGTTGGCCGACTGCTCCACGATCGTGCCGCCGTCGACGGGCGTCATGTCGAGCCGCGCCACCACTGCTTGCTCGGCGGCCTGCTCCTCTTCTTCCCGTGCCGGCCTGGACAGGTTCGTATCGGTATCGGCCTGGTCCGCCTGGGCCTGGTCCGCCTGGGCCTCGGCGTGGTCCTCGTCAGCCTGAGTTTGCGTAACGGCGGCGGGGGCGTCGTCGTCGTCGTCGTCGTCGCCGCAACCGACCAGTGCAATGCCGGCTGCCCCAACGCCCGCCTTGGCGCTTGCGCCCAGCATCGTACGCCGGCTGACCCGCTGTCGCCGCATTCGTGTCCAATAGTTCCGCTCGCTCACGGGGATCTCCTCTTGCTTCCTCTGTGTTGCGATATACACCGCACCCAATTGCGGGAAGCCTACAGAGAAGGTCTGAGTTTCACCAGACAAACTTTGCGAAGCAATGTTTGAGTAAAGCTGTCGCAAAACGACGCTGCCGTTCGAACGAACCCTGACGCGCGAAACGGTTCGTGTGGACGCGGAAGCCCTACAACGTCAACGGCTCTTCCACCCCTTCGGGAAGGGGCACCTGCACGACGTTCAGCAGCATCGAGATCAGACCGTAGTAGCCCTGCAGCGCTGTCAGCTCCACTATCCCTTGCGCGCCGACAACGCTCTCCAGCGCCGCGTAGGTCTCATCGCGGACGCGTCGCGTATCGAGCAACTCACGGCAGAAGCGATAGACGGTCGCTTCGTCGCTGTTCGTGAATTCCGGTGTCTCGCGTGCCTCGACGGCGGCGATGATCGATGCGTCGATGCCCGCCTCCCCGGCCATGCGCGCGTGCGCCCACCATTCGAACTGGGCGGACCACTCGCGCGCCGTGACGATGATGGCCAGTTCGATCAGGTGGCGGGGGACCGAGTTCTGATAGCGCAGTGCGGCGCCGAGCTGCTGCACGAGGTTGCCCACCTCCGGCGCGTGCAGCATGGCGTTGAACGGGCCTACCAGCGCGCCGTCTTCGCGCGCCAAGCCACCACCGGGGCGCTGCGGGTTGGCGCGGGGACCGCTGGTGATCGCGGCGTAGACCTCCTGTTGGCGATCGTTGAGTTCGGCCGGGGTCAGATATGGCAGACGGCTCATGCGCTGTTCCCTTCGTGCGCCTCGTAGCGGTAGGCGTCGTCGCTGCGGCTGATGAGGCCGGCGGATGGGGCATTGAAGTGCGTGCCGAAGACCAGGACGCCGCTGTCGGCGTAGCGCTCCAGGAACGTGTGGCGGGCGGCGCGGGCAGGCGCGGCGTCACGGTCCAGGGCAGGACGCGCGTCGGGGATGGCGCACTGAATCGGGCTGTGCATCAGATCGCCGCTGATCACCGCCTCCGCGCCCTCGGACGAGAGGCGCACACAGACGTGGCCGGGCGTGTGGCCGTGGCTGGGCTCGAGCCAGAGCGATTCGTTGATGCAGTGATCGGCGGGCACGATGTCGGCCAGCCCGGCGGCGACGATCGGGCGCACGCTATCGTCCATCAGGGTGGCTGTGTCCGTCTCGTTGGCGGCCAGCCGTTCCCAGTGCTCGATCTCGCGATCGACGAAGAGGTAGCGCGCGTTGGGGAAGGTCGGCTGCCACGTCCCGTCCACGAGGCGCGTGTTCCAGCCCACATGATCGACGTGTAGGTGGGTGCAGATCACGAGGTCGACGGCCGCCGGGTCGGCGGCGGCGCCGAGCTCGGCCAGGAAGGGGCCGTCGCGCAGGTGCCATTCGGGCGATCCGTTGGGCCGCTGTTTATCGTTGCCGACGCACGTGTCCACGATCACGGTGGCGCCGTTGACCTTGAAGAGCAGGCTGTGGATGCTCTGCAGCAGATGGCCGCGCTCGTTGATGAAATGCGGCGCCAGCCAGTCGCGGTTCGCCTCCACCACGGGCCGGCCGTCCTCCAGCTCGGGGAAGAGCCAGCGCATGGAGGTGGGCATCAGCAGCTCTTCGACGCGGTGCACATCGATCGAACCGACGTTGATCGACTCGCTTGTCACTGAATCCCTCCGGACATGCACGCTCGCATCGCGAGCCAGCGCTCCACGGCGACACCCTAACGCTCGCGGACGGTTGCCCGCGCGATTGACCCTGCTGAGGGCCGTGGCTAGCCTCGATTACGGCTCCGGTCGGCCGTG